>NZ_KE992777.1:60963-133460 GCF_000466465.2 Clostridium sp. KLE 1755 | reverse complement strand
TCAATCCACGAGGCCACATAAGCCTCGACAGCAAAAACATACAACAAATATTTTCAAACCACTATCTCAACGACACTATTATACAACTTCTCTAAAAATTTATCACTATATAATTACAATATATTTACCAAACCCATTACTATTTACAAAAAACTGGTGCGAATCCCCCGGTAAATTCATGTGCACTTCCGATTCGCACCCCCTCCCCTTCCTTACTGCCGCATCCTTTCTCTCCTCCTCGCTGCTTCTTCCAAATCAGCCGTACACTTCTCATTCCTCGTTACACATTTTTCATCTCATCACAGCATTTCTTTTTCTGCTCTGATAAACACCGCCCCATCAATACATTCAATCATCTCAACCCGGGAAAAACCTGCATTTTCCAACAATTCCATTTCATGCTCTGCCGTAAGCGGCGTATCAAAATGCACGAACACATCCTCTCCGATCCCCTCTTTTTCCCGCTTCGAATCACACAGCTCCATCAGAAGTTTTTCCTCGTCCTCACAGCATGCAATATAGTCAGCCTCTATGAAAATCCCTCCATTTTTCAGCGTATCATATATTTTCCGGTACAGCTCCAGCTTCTTCTCCGGTTTAAAATGATGAAGGGATTCAAAGGAAACAGCCATATCATAAGCTTCCTTACCGAAATCATATCTGAAGTAATCCACTCTGATCGTATGTACCTGCGGATGCTTGGCGGACAGCCTGCCCAGCATATCCTCCGACAGATCTATCCCCGTCACCTCCAGTTTCGGACGCTTCTGCAGGATTTCATCCAGTTCAAGCCCTGTACCGCAGCCCAAATCCAAAAGCTTCTCCACATGCTCCGTAACCAATGTCCCCATATATTTATATGCACTGCTCCACAAAGACATATGTTCCTCATATCCGTCCAGACGCGCCCTGAAAAAAGCAGCCATTTCCTCCAGCCCGGTGTCCTTCACCTCTTCCGTCCAGCTCCGAAGCTGCTGCATATACTCTGCCGTATTTTCTCTGATTACAATTTTCTTTTCCATAAATAAAAAACCTCCCAAACCTTTTATCCGCTGTCCGTCCACTCGATATTTCCATCAAAAAGGAGGAGGAAATCCTCTCTCCCCCTCCTCACACCGCTTCAGCAATGCAACCTACGACAAAAGGATGACAACCCCAACCAGTCTTTTTCGTATGAAGGATAACCCGGAACAGCTTTCCTTTTCCATCATACCTGCCACCCCGCAAAAAAGACACCTCATCCTCTGTTCATAAAAAAACCGGCGGAAATCCACCTGCATTTATTTTCACATTTTCTAACGCTTCCTTCTCCGCCCTCTCCACATACCAATCCAACAATCCATAAAGCCAGCTGCCAAGCTCCCTGCAGGAACAGCCTGCCTCCCTGGCTTTTTCCGTATTCAGGCTGTAGCTGTCCGCTCCATTATAGGGAGCCACCTCCCCGCCATCCTCAAGCCGGGGCACCGCGCCAGTCTTATTTCCCACATATTCTAAAATTTCCCTTACGGAAACCGTTCCCCCGCAGCAGGCATTCACCGGCCCGGTTACAGCCTTATCTGCAAGGGATGCCAGGAAACGCCCGGCATCCTCCGATCCTATAAAGCTCATCTGGCTGTCTGGATTATCCACATACATGGGAATTCCTTTTACGGTATGCCGCACATAAAAATACAGCCGTTCCGTGTAATCATCCTTCCCTATGACGAAGGGGAAACGAACCATAACCGCATTCTGCCGGGGATAATTATGCACCGATGCGCACTCCGCGCTTCTTTTCCCCTCATCATAGGTAACATCCGTTCTGTTGCACCAAAGCAGCGCCTTCTGTTCCGGCCGGAAAGCCGTTTCCTGTATATCCGGGCAAAGCTCATATACCGAAGCCGAAGACACCATGACGTACCTTCCGCACCGAATGGCGTCCAAAGCTGTTTTTACATCCATAGAGCAATATGCCAAATCATCATAAACCACATCAAACCAAACATCCCGGAACGCCTCTTTCATAGCGTTCCCATCAGTCCGCTCCACAATAATACGTTCCACCTTGCTGCCGAAGGGATCCGCCGTCCGCCCCCTTGTTGCAATTGTTACCTCATGTCCGTCCTCCAGCAAAGCATTCACCAGATGGACGCCGAAAAAACGCGTCCCTCCAAGAACCAGTATTTTCATTGGTTTCCTTCTCCTTCCCGCCTCTTTTCCAGCCATTCCCAGAACGCCTCCGCAGGCAGGGGCCTGGAATAAAAATAGCCCTGCACCATATCGCAGCGGACACGTTTCAGGAACGCAATCTGTTCCTGTGTTTCAATTCCCTCCGCCACAATCTGCACTCCCAGCCGCCGTCCAAGCTCAGTCAGGCATATCAGCACATCCTCTGCTTTTGGTTGGGATATATCCAGGAAAAAACGTCTGTCCAGCTTGATTGTATCCACATCAAACTCACGCAGCAGCCCCAGCGAAGAATAGCCGGAGCCAAAATCGTCCAGAGAGCACTTAAAACCCAGCCTGTGCATTCTGCGGATGCATTTTCCCACAAATTCAATCCCCTGATCATCAAAAAATATCGATTCCGTCAGCTCCAGCTCCAGAATCCCGTCCGGGATATGGTATTTGTCCGCAATCTCAGAAAACTGCCGCAGGAAATCCGGATCCTTGAAATGCTGCCGCGACAGATTCACTGAAACAGGAAAAATCGCTTTCCCCTCCTGCATCCGACGCGCCAAAAGCTCACATACCTTTTCAAAAATATAACGGTCCAGCTTACAAATACTCCCGTTTTTCTCGAATACGGGAATAAAATCCGAGGGAAAAATCATACCTCTCTGCGGATTCCTCCAGCGCACCAGCGCTTCAGCGCCTGCCGTTTTACCATCCGAAAGCCTGACCTTAGGCTGAAGATATACCAGAAACTCGCCCCTGTCAAGCGCTCCCTGGAACAATGCGGTCAATTCATGCTCCTGACGCAGGCTCTGCATGAATCTGTTGTCATAAAATACACATTCTCCCAGCGTGTGATCCTGCTGCCAAAGACAGGCTGTCTTGGCACGATCCTGGATGATCGTAATATCCATCTGCGGCTCCTCAACCACATATGCCCCCTGACGGAAGGCCAGACAATAAGCCGTGTCCGCCTCTCTTTTTTTATTAAAAGAATTGATATCCTCCGTTATCCCCTCAAGCCGCGCCCTGACAGCAGACTCCTTGCTTTCCCTCAGGCACAGGTAGTAGCTGTCCTCCTCCCCTCTGCCTGCCAGCTCTCCCTGAAAAATATTCCGTTCCAGCACACGCATGCAATACCGAAGCGTATCGTCCCCCGCCCTGCTTCCAAAGCTTTCATTAATCAGCTTAAAATTCCGAATGTTGAGAAATACCACAGTATACCGGTCCGGCGGCGCATTTTCCAGCAGCGCCATCAGCCTGAGCCTGAAAGCCATACTGCTCATCCCTCCCGTCACCGCGTCCACAAACGCAATTTTTTCCAGTTGTTTCCGGTTGTTTTTCTGAATATAAAGCAGACAAAGCAGGAAAAAAAGAAACAAGACGATTGTCCCTGCCACAATGCAGAAGGTCTGCATAATATATTTATCCGTCTCATAGGATATGAGATCCGCAGGGACAAGGGTGAGCAGGACCCACCCATAAGATTTCAGTGTGTTATAGGAAAGAACCAGCTGCGTCCCGTCAACTGCGACAAATGAAAAAACACCGTCGCAGCCTATCTTCATATTTTCCTGCATCTGATAAATTTTCTGCGCCGTTTCACCTTCCGACTCTTTTTTGAAAATATCATCCAGCTGCAGAAAAGGCTCCAGCTCCGTAGGAGAGATAATGACTTTCCCGCCCTCATCCGCAATACAGGTGAGCCCCTGGCCGCCGAAGCTTTCAGCCTGTATCATCCTCTGCATATTTTCTTTTCCCCGGGAACCGGCCAGCGCCCCGACCACCTTTTCGCCCTCATAGAGAGGAACAGAGTACACTATTGTCTGACCGTCCAGAAAGGAAACACCTCTTCTGCCTGCAAGGGAATCCCTGATTCCCGGCAGCTCCCGCAGATTTTCCACAGCTTCCGAAGTTGAAACCGCTGTTCCATCCATACCGATGACCGCCATGAAATCAAGATCCAGGATGGCTGATTTTCTCTGCAGATAATCCCTCACTGCCTCATTTCCCCGATCTTGCATCCGTATCAGGCTGTCTCCAACCAATTCCAGTTCATCGCTGTTGTTTTTCAGCCGCCCATCAATATCTGCCGCCAGCTGCGCCGCCACATCCTTTACATAGGACTGCGTGCTTCTGTCCATTGCCGCATGTAATCCCACTGCGCTGCCCACAGTTGCTGCCGCAATTACCCCAATAAGAACAGCCAGTATCAAAAACTGAATTCCCGTTTTCCTTTTCATGACGTATGTCGCCGGCCTTCCGGCGTTTTTTTCGTTTTTCATCTAAATAAAAAACTCCTTTTTCTCCGTTACAACACAGGAACATGTCAAAATACGCCTATTTTTCTATATTTTAATAGCAAATGTAACCATCGGCAATAATGAATCTGTGTACGTTTGCATATAGCTTGAGAAAAAACTTTATGGTATGCTATCAATATAACCATGTGCCAGGAGAAAACATGCAGGAGAAGAAAACTTTATTCTATTTTTTATATGACAGTTTAAAACAGCAGATTCTTTCCGGCTGCCGTCAGTACGGCAGCCCGCTTCCCTCCCTGAGCCGGCTGTGCGAGACCTATCATGTGGGACGGCGCACGGCCAGGGATGTTCTGGACGCACTCCGCGGCGAGGGCCTGATCCATACGGAGGAACGCAAAACCGCGGTCGTCATCTATCGCCAGCCGGATTCCCCGGAAGAAAATACCGCTCTGCGTTTCGTTCTGCAGCGGAAATCCTCCCTTATCGAGGTTTATGAAACAATGGAGCTGCTGATACCCGCCCTGCTCACCTTTTCTGCAGTTCACTGTTGTACAGGTGAGCCGCACAGCCTCAGGGATCTGGAGCACTACAGCCTTTTCCAAAAATATGCGAAAAAAAAGAAACCCAACGATGATCTGGGAATCCCTTCTGTTTTTTTCCATGATTTGCTGAAGGAAACCGGAAGCCTGCTTTTGAACGACCTTTATGCAAGTCTTGAGGTTTATACCCGGGTTCCCCTGATTCTGATGAAGGAACAGTTCCCCGCATACAAAATCAGTTCAAATGACTATAAAATCCTTTCATCGCTCCCTTTAATCCTGGAGAGCGGCCGGCAGGAGGATGTCGCATCCGTCTTTCGGGAGCTTTACAGCCATGCCACGGTCCTTGTGCGCCTTTATCTGGACAGCCTTTCTTCCCGTTTCCCGGATATCCCCGATGAGCCTGAAGCCGTCTATACCTGGCAGGCACAAATGGGACGCGATCATTTTTACATGCAGCTTGTTCGGGCGCTCATAGATAAAATCGGCACCGGAGCCTGTCCGCCCGGGACACGCCTCCCCTCCGAAGCCGCCCTGTCAAAAAGCTGCCGGGTGTCCCTTTCCACGGTGCGAAAGGCGCTTTCCACGCTGAATGACCTGGGCTTTGCCCGTACGGAAAACGGAAAGGGCACCGTAATATGCCTTCAGGATAACGAAACCGCCTTTCAGTGCATAAAAAACCCTTCCTACCGCCGAGACACCTTACTATATTTAAGCGCCGCACAGTTCATGACCATTGCCGTCCGCCCCGCGGCACGCCTCGCCTTCCCCCGGCTGAACCGGGAAGTGCAGGCACAGCTTGGCCGGGAAATATCCCTGCCCGGCAGCAACCCACTGGCCTGTATTTTCCGCTGTATCATGGATAACCTCACCCTGCGGCCGCTGAAAAGCATCCTGTCTGAAACGGACCAGCTACTGCTTTGGGGATATTATTTCGCCTTTTTTGAAAAAGGGACCGAAAGCAGTACGCCGCTGCATCAGCTTGCCGCGGAGGCCTTTCACCTCCTGCAGCAGAACGACGCGGAGGGCTTTTCCAGACAGCTCTCCCTTTGCTACTGCCATATCCTGCAGTTTGTACGCGACTTCATGATAAGCGGCGGGCTGACGGAAGCGAAGAAAATTATGGTTCCCTATCCTGAGGAAGGGTAGAACCAGGCCGTCCCTCTTCCAATAACAGTCCAGACGGCTGAACTGTTCACCCTTCCTTCGCCCTGCCCAGGAAATCAAATATCCTGTTATTAACCTCTATCGCTTTTTCCATAGGCATATGCGGCCTGTGCCCGCAGCCCTCCACAATCATTATCTCAGCCTGGGGACAGTGTGTCCGGATTGCCTCCAGATTCCGTTTTGTGGCAAAGCCATCGTTTTCTCCGGCAATAAGTAACATAGGCATGGTAATACGCCCCCACTCTTCGTCCGTCAGCGAAGGATGCAGGCGCCAGTCCTTCACCTCCTGCCTGCAGTACTCCTGCCAGTTGCCCCTATGGGCCTGGGCGTGCAGGCATTTCACCTTTTCAATGAAATCGGTCTGTCCCCTTTCCTCCAACGCCTCCGGCTCAAAATCCTCCGCTCCCACATCGTCAACTACGCCGCCGTTTCCAATAGCAGTTACTGTTTTTATCCGCTCCGGATGCCGGGCCGCCATATAGTAGGCGACACCGCCGCCCGTGCTGTACCCGATAAGATGTATCCGCTCAATTCCGCAACGGTCAAGAAACCGTATCATATCCTCCGCTATCACCGCAGAATCCCATTCCAGACTTTCGCACATGGTCCTGCCATGCCCCCTGAAATCCGGATAAAAGCAGCGGTATCCCGCCGCATAAAAAGGCTGGAGCTGTCCGCTGAAGGCCAGAATCCCCCTGCTGTAGCCGCTGTGCAGAAACAGCA
The DNA here is from genome assembly GCF_000466465.2 of Clostridium sp. KLE 1755. Lineage (NCBI taxonomy): Bacteria > Bacillati > Bacillota > Clostridia > Eubacteriales > Clostridiaceae > Clostridium > Clostridium sp. KLE 1755. The sequence goes on along the minus strand of NZ_KE992777.1, from coordinate 126,613 downwards.
CCGGCTCCCCATATCCTATCTCTTCATAAAATAACTGCAATTCTCCCAAATCAATATATGGCATTTCCCTTCCCCCGTTTCTTCCTTACTTCACGCCTTTGTCTCGTCCTGCTGCCTATAGCTGTTTTATAAACCCTTCTATCTCCGCGTTCACCTGCCCTGCGTTGTCCCCATTGGAAAAATGCGCCGCATCCGCAATCATATGCAGCGGATAGCCTGTCTTTTCCGCCCAGGCTCTACAATAGGCCTTCACCTTACCCGTGGTGTCATATTCCCCTGCCAGGATGAGCACCGGACAGGAAAACCTCATGTCTTTATTTTCATCCAGAAATTTTCCGTAGGCGATATCCATCTGCTCTATTATCTGCGCCTTTGTCAGGGGCCGCAGCATTTCCAGCATTTTATTCCGGGAATAGGCCGTCCTGGAGACGGATTTTGCCATGCTGCTTCTGAGCAGGCCCTCAGGGAACCATTTTGCCATCGGCGCCGCCTGCTTCAGCCACCAGATATCCGATTTTGAATAATAACCGGTGCCGAAGGCCGTGGTGTCCAACGCGATAAACCCCTCCGTTTTTTCAGGATATCTGCAGGCAAATTCCTGGCTGGGATAGCCGTCCATAGACATGCCCACCAGAACCGCTTTCCCTATTCCCTCACGCTCCAGTATCTCATTCAGATCCTGCGCACAATGCCCATAGGAAAAATCCCGGTATGGCCGGGAAATGCCATGCAGCGGGACATCCCAGGTAATCAGGGTACAGGCGCTTCGAAAATATTCCACCTGCTTTTCAAACATGGAATGATTGGCGGTCAGCCCATGGGTGAATACGATGCATTTTGCCCTGGGCGCCGCATTTTTTTCAATCCAGTAAAACACGCTCCCTCTTTCTGTTTTCAGCTCCTTCTTTTCCAATCCCCCGTATCCTCCCATTTTTCCGGACGGCCCCGGCTTCATTTTTCCGCAGCCAACCCAGCCCGCGCCCTGTCGCCCTATCCGCATGCACCTTCCAGGTATTTTCCAATCCTTTCCACCGGATTGACGGCCTTTGGAAAATCACACAGCAGCTCCAGCTCATATACCAGGGAATACATGGCAATCCGAACATCGCTCTTGGGATAAGCGAACAGCTCGGGCGCATATTTCCTTACCCAGGTCATCAGAAAACGGTAATCCTCCGGCAGCGTCAGAGGATCGTCCTCCTCATTGGCATAGTTAAAAGGATGGATTTCCATCCGGTTCCACACATGCACCGCATAATCCACAGGCGCCGCCTCCAGCATTTCAAAATCTATCATAAACAGCTTTCCGTCTTCTGCAACAATCAGGTTGTCAAAATGAAGATCCGGATTTACAAGGGACAATGCTTCCTCCTGCAAAAGTCCTGCATTCGCCCTGATAAATTCCGCAGCCCGCCTTCCCAGCTCCTCCGGAACGCCCTGATTTAAGCGGAGCTTCCCCAACGCCGTCTCCATCCTCCCAAGAAGCTTTTTCCCCCAGTTTCTGCAGGGGTCAAACAAGGGCATCCCTTCCGGGAGCGCAGTCCGGTTCAGTTCCCTGTTGATTTCCGCAATGCAGCGGACCGTATCCTCCCTCTTCGCATCCGTCATATGCCTCCATGCGCGAAACAGACCTTCTCCTTTTATCCGTTCCAGAACCAGGTAATCCTCCCCGGCCCCCAGCAGCTTCGGCGCATAGGAGGGGGCAATGTTCCCATAGAACCAGGATTCCTTTTGAAAGCCTGCGCCTCCCGGCTCCGTAAATATTTTGACCACTGCGTCTTCTGTGAGAAAAAGCGCATTGGTAAACCCGGACTTTGACTGCTGCAAACCGTCAGCCGAAAGCCCGTGCTTTCGCAAAATTTCCTCCGCCCTCATTCCTTCTCTCTTTCCTTTCACGTCGCCTCAGGTGGAAGGCTTCTTATATATACCACATTTCCATCCGGATCATAGAAACTCATGTTTCTTGCGCCCCATGGCCGTGTCTCCGGTTTTTCCAGAATCCTCACTCCCTGCTTTACAAGCCTGGCATATTCCCGGTCCACATCATCCGAGGTAAAAGCCAGGCTCATCTTCTGTACGCCATTCTCCCGGCTTTCCCCGTCATTGTAAACCGTAAGCATGGTTTCCCTGGAAAGAATGGTCTGATGAACCGTGTCCTCGCTCCCGTTATCCACGCCCAGAAGCATTTTGTAAAAATCCGCCAGCCTTACCACGTCATCCGTCAGCAGGCATACCTCACCCAAAGTCATTTTAACCCCTCCATGTTTTGCCGTAAGAAATGCGTTCCCCCTTCGGTCAGAGAAGGTTCTTCCGCCGTATAATAAAAATCCTTTTTACTGCAGCCCGCTCTTCCGCCTCCTGCACAGGCGCAGGCACAGGCACACCCCGCACAGGCACAGGCGCATCCGCCATGTCCGCCATGTCCACCGGGACGCCTTCCCCGGCCCCAGAATCCCCGGCCGTTGGCATACCAGTCCTTTCCCCAGGCCGCCTGATAGCCTATGTAGCCTGTACACAGGAGAATGAAAATAATTGCGGCGGGATCCAGGGATTTCTTTTCCCCGGGGCTGTCCGACACCGGCGCCCATTCCACCATATTGGCATCCCGGAATGTCTCCTTGTCGCAATAAACCTTCATATGCCGGCGCTCCCCTTCTTTTAACCCACCCTCCCAGACGTAGAAGCCGCCTTCCTTTCTGTCCGCATTGGTTTCCATCACATAGGTTCCGTCCTCCCAGACAAAAAGATAATGTTCCACCGCAATCTCATTAAACCATCCTGGCATAAAATCATAAAAAGGCAGGCCGCCGTCCCTTTTATTTCTGCAAAGCATATCCTCCTGGCGGATGGTGAAGCCAAACTCCGCCACCTCACCCTTTTTATAGGCCCTGTCCAGTTCAAACTTAATCAATCCGTCCCCGTAAAATCCATTTTTCAGCCCGCTGATCGCACCGGTATAGCCCAGCAGCTCATATCTGGAATTGGGAATTCCCAGGCTGACCCAGGTAAGAGGCCCCTCCTTGCTGTCATTAAGGACCTTCCACCGGTACTGATAGGTAATTTCCAGAGCGCCGTCCTCCTGTGCCTTTACCTGGACGCGATAATCCAGGATTCTGTCCAGAGGCGTGAGAATATTTACGATATAGGCAATCAACACACAGATTCCCACCGCACATATACAGCTGAAAATCAACAGGCTTTTCTTCTTTTCCCCTGTTTCCGGAGTTTTCCCGTCCATCCTTAATCAGCCTCCTTTTCCGGCTCCGTTTTCGAAATTCTCAGAGGGCAGGACAAAGAGTCTTCTTCCTCCATTCCGCGTATGGCGCGGCAGGCAGGATGATTCCAGATACGCTTCCAGCTGTCCGTCAGCATATTTCCCAAAGGCGCGCTGCCGCTCAGCCAGCTCTGGCAGGGAACGACGCTGCCGTCCGGAGCCACCGCCATATTGGAAAGACAGGCGCCGCACATGGGCACCGCCAGCCCAAGCTCCTTAAGCACCGCCGGATCAGCCCGGCCGGGCGAGGTAAAGCTCAGCTCCATCCCATGCTGGGAACAAAAAGCCATGGCCTCCCGCAGAAGCGCATTCATCTCCTCCACGGTCAGCTGGGAGGACAGGGAGGCTTCCGCCATAGCCTTGCCCGTTTCGATGAGTCCTGAACAGGTCACATACCGGACGCCGTTTTGATACAAAAAAGCCAGCGTCCTGATATACTCCCTGTTTTCCCTGCACAGGGGCGTATTGACGCTCACATTCAGCCCGGCCTCCAGAGCATTGCGCAGTCCCAGAACCGTTTTCTTAAAGCTTCCTTCCGTATCGGGCAGATCCGCCCCGGTCAAATGGTTATGTATTTCCGCATTTTCAGAATAAAGGGTGATCTGCACGCTGTCCAGGCTGGCGTCATAGAGCTTTCTGCACAGCTCCCCCGTAAGCCTGGCCCCATTTGTATTCAGGCGGGTGACGAACCAGCGCGCATGCTCCACCAACTCCGGCAGATCCTCCCGCATGGTCGGCTCCCCTCCGGTAAAAGTAAGCTGGCAGATTCCGGCTCTGCGGCACCGGTCGATGATTTCAAACCATTCCTGGGCGGACAGCTCCTCTGTGCCTGCCGCTGCCTGTCCCGCCGCATAGCAGTGCCGGCATTTCAGGCTGCAGTTCCATTTTCCTTCCCTGTCGAGCATGGAGCTTACCATAAGATCCATCCGATGCGGCGCCGTCATATTCGCCGCATATTCCCGGAGGGAAAGAGGCCCGATATTGCCTGACGGCTCCCCTCCCCGCGCCACACCGTAAAGCAGGTCCAGCATCTCCTGAAGATCCTCCTGCAGCTCCTGCGTTTTTACATAATAAACCCTTTTCGTCCGGGACACTGCCTTATCCATAACCTGCTTCATCTGCGCCTCATTAATCGGCCGCCCGTCAAAAACGTTTACCTCACGGATAAAATTCCTGAGGAGAATCGCCCAGGAATAGCCCAGCGGAAGGATATAATAGCCGTTTAATATCATCACATAGGGCGCATCCGAAAAAGGACGCCATTTGGGCGGAATCAGATGTATCCGCACCGCTCCCGGCCCCTTCGGATTCAGTGTGGTATGCACCACACCCTCCTTATAGGCCCTGTATTGGGCTGTTTTATGCAAAATTCCCATGATATTCCATTTCCTTCCCGGCTCCCCCCGGCACTCCTATTCCCGGATACGCGCCATGGCGATTTCGTCCATATAAACCCCGTTCCTGACAGCCGCCTTCCGGCGGATGCCCTCACGTTCAAAGCCCAGGGACTCATACAGATGCACTGCTCTCTCGTTATCCGCAAAGACCGTCAGCTCCAGCCTTATCAACATCAGCCAGTTATCCGCCAGATCCAGAACCTTTTCCAGCATCGCCCGGCCAATCCCCTGATTCTGGAAATCCCGGCGGACCATCAGGCCGATTCCTGCCGCGTGGCGGGTTCTTGGGTTGGCGTTTACCTTCAGGCTGATAGAGCCAATCACCCTTTCCCCGCCTGCATCATCGCAGGCTACCGCAACAAACATAAAATCGTTCGGTCCCAGCCCCGCGAGCATGTCCTCCGTCTTTTTCCTGCTTTCCCCGGGATTTCCCAGAATTGTCTCAAAAACGCCGGGCATCCGTCTTAACGCGCTGATATCCCCGGCATCCCGCGGCTCTGCCGGCCGTATCGTATATTCCATAATTTTTTCTCCAATCATTTCAACTGGCAGCTGCCTGTTTCGCAGCTGCCGGCTTCCGGTTCCCGCCGCGCCTCAGCGGCAGATATCAAATATAAACTCCGCACACTTGTCCATGGCCTCATATGCCGTTTTAAAGGGGGACATCTGAAATACATGCCACATGCCCTTATAAACATCCAGCCGGGCCGGTACGTTGGCTTTAATCATTTTCTTGTGCAGCATGGTGGCATCGCTCAGGAGCACCTCATTGTCACCCACCTGGATATAGGTTGGGGGAAAATCCGTCACATCCGCAAAAAGCGGTGAAATCAGCGGATTTTCATAGTCCTGCCCGGCAGCGTAGTTCTCGGTCATCTGCCTCAGGTATTCCTCATCCAGAACCGGATCCACCTCCGCTCTCGTCTCATGGGTTTTTCCTGACGCGGTCAGATCCGTCCAGGGGGACAGCAGCACAAGCCCTCTTGGCAGAAGACGCTCCTCCTCCTTCAGCTTAACCACCAGGGAAAGCGCCATATTTCCTCCTGCGGAATCCCCGATGACGATTACGTCCCTGGCGCCGTAGCCCAGAACCATCAGGTAATTCCATGCTTTCATGGCATCCTCCATCGCCGCCGGATAAGGATATTCCGGGGCAAGGCGGTAGTCAAAGCAGAAAACATCCATGGAGGTGGAGCACGCCAGCTTCGTGGTCAGCGTCCTTGCATAAACACAGCTTCCCGTGGAATAACCGCCGCCGTGACAATACAGGATTACGTACTTTTTCATGTGCACCCGGTTGACCCGCACCCATTCGCCGTGCATCCCCTCCACATCCACGGAGGTGATGTCCATTTCCTTACTGTTGCCCAGCAGCGCGCCGAAATAATCCTGGGACTGGCGGTGTTTCTCAATATCCGTATTTTCTACCACGCTGTGCACCCTTTTAATCAGCTTCATCAGGCTCTGGTTCTGCTCCTGCTCTTTGTTCTTTTTCAGTGCATTTATGGATTTATCAAAAAGTGCCATATTTCCTCTCATTCCGCCGTATCCACAGCATGGTTTGCTTTTGTCCTGGTTGCCTGTCTTCATCCTATCATAGAAAGAAAATCACGTAAAGGGTTTACGGCACAGGTTTTCTTATTCCCCGCCGCTGCATAAAATGTGTATTTCTTGCATAAAGACGGGAATGATTCTATAATAGTATTTAGAAAGCGGCCGCGTTTCGGCAGGGCCTTCTGCATGGGAAATCCGCATTATGCAGCGCCATGCCCAACCGCACAGACTGTAGGAAGGGAAACACTTCTCCGTTATAAATAAAAACAAACAGTAGCTGTTCAGTATCCCTCACAGTTACAACAGACATTCTTTACTGACTTTATGCCAATCAGAACCGGGAAAGGAATGAAACCGATGACATCTCGTTTCCATATAAAAAAGGATGGCGTCAAACCGGCCGTCAGCCCCAGGGACTGGTACCGGCTGGATCTGTCCGCCATCGTATATCCCACTCTGCAGAGACGGGATTTTTCGTCCGTATACAGGCTGTCCGTCCTCCTCAAGGAGGATATCCGGCCGGAAGTGCTTCAGCAGGCGGTGGATATCGCGCTGAAACGCTTCCCCACCTATAAGGTATGTATCCACAAGGGACTTTTCTGGCGTTATCTGGAGCCGAACAACCGCCCCGGCCCTTTTGTCAGGCCGGATATCCACAACCCCTGTATGCCCATGCACTTTAAATCAGGCGGCCGTTATCTGCTGCGCGTTTATTATTATGGGAAAAGGATTTCCCTGGAATGCCACCACTGCCTCGGCGACGGTACCGGAGGCATGTGCGTGCTGCAGACAATTACCGCCGTATATCTGCGGCTCCTGGGCGCTGAAATATCCAACGGCTATTTTGTGCTGGATGTAAACGAAGCCCCCGATCCGGAAGAGCTGGAGGACGCCTACATGCGCTATGCAAACGCTCTTTACTGTCCGCCCAGGCCCGCGGAGAAGACCTACCGGGTGCGCGGCACCAAGGAACCGTTCCATACCTTCAACATCATTGACGGCATTATGTCCGTAAAGGAGGTAGCCGCCGTAGCCGCAAGGTACAACGCCACCATAACCGAATATCTGAATTCCGTGCTGCTGTACGCCCTGCTCAACAAGCAGAACATGGATTTTCATCTCAAGCTGTATCCGGTGAGAATCGCCATGCCGGTGAACCTGAGGCGTTTTTTTCCGTCCAAGACGCTGCGTAACTTTATCACCATGGTTTACCCCTCCATTGATCCCAGGCTGGGTAATTACACCTTTGAAGAAATCGTTGCCCAGGTGCACAATTACATGCGCTATTATATCAACGAAAAATTCCTTCGCGGCGACATCACCACAAACGCCGCCACCACCCGCAACCCTTTTATCCGCGTGGTGCCCCTCTTCCTGAAGGACATTGTGGTCAGGACATTTTACAGGAAGGTGCAGGATAAAAATTCCTCGGCCGGCCTGACCAATATGGGAGCCATGAAGGTTCCCGAGGACATGAAGCCTTACATCGACCGGTTTGACATTTACATGGGCCAGCCCTTTTCCTCCCGCACCAATTGCGCCGTCATCAGCTTTGACGATACGCTGACCATCAACTTTGCCAGCTGTATCATGGAGGCCGATGTGGAACGCCATTTTTTCCGTAAGCTGGTGGAGGACGGCATCCATGTAAAAATCGAAAGCAACCGTACCTTTGACGATGAGTAATTTTTCCTCCCTTTATAAAAAGAAAAGCCGGAGCCGCAAACAGCCGGCACCCCGGCAGGTCCTTCCGGCAGATATCATTTCCCACAGTAAAAAAGCTGTATCCTTACAGCGGAATGGAGTTTAATATGTCATATTGTGTAAACTGCGGCGTAAAACTGGACGATACCCTGGAACGCTGTCCGCTCTGCAATACGCCGGTAATCAATCCGAATGAAATAACCTATACCCACTCCGTGCCCCCTTTTCCAAAGGAAAACGGTCAGGTGGAAACGGTAAAAAACAAGGATGTGGCCATTCTCTACTCTCTGGTACTCATCGCTGCCGGAGCCGCCTGCGGGCTTCTGAACCTGCTGGTGTTCAACAGCAGCGCCTGGTCTTTGTATGTGATTGGGATATGCATTATCCTCTGGGTAGTGGCCATTCCTGTTTTTATCTATACCAAGCTTCCCATTTATGTTTCCCTGTTGTTTGACGGGCTTTCCATCGGACTTTACGAATACCTGATCACCTTTAACACTCCCAGCTCCCGCTGGTTCTACCAGCTGGCCCTGCCCATCACTGCGGTGGTCACGGTGCTGGCCATCCTGCTGGCCGCCCTGTGCAGAAAGGTTTCCTCTTCCTTCCTGGCATCGGCGCTCTATGTGTTCTCGGAAATCGCGGTCCTGTGTATTTCCATTGAACTGTTGATCCGCCGGTTCCTTTCCAGGCCGTTTCTGCTCACCTGGTCCGCCGTCGTCCTCACCGCCTGTGCAATCATTATTGTGGCGCTGATAACCATGCTTTCCAGAAAACGGCTGCGCGGCGCAGTAAGAAGAAGGCTGCATTTCTGAATTCAGAAATGCAGCCCTTTTTGTCCATATTACATTTTTATGGAAATTATTAATCCAGCATATCTACAAACCGGAGGCCTTCCTCATAAACCCGGTTCTTCGTCTCCAGGCGCTGGCCGTTGATCGTGACCACCATTTCCTGCGCGTCATATGCCGCCAGGAAGGAATTCGTCAACGCTGCCATAATAACGGCTTCGCTTCCTTCCTCCATAGTCTTCAGATAGTCCCTGAAGCCTGCGGAAAGATCCAGCGTAAGCTTTTCCTTATCCTCTGATATTATAAAATCATTTACCTTGGTATCAACCGATACAATATTCTTCTTGCGCAGCTCGCCGATGATTGTCTCCGGCGTTTTCCGCGGAACCTCTACCTCCTCGGTGCTCAGCTCCTTACCCACGCTTGAACCATAATATATCGTCACTATCTCCGGCTCACCGGTTGCCGTAACCGATTCTGCCTCCAGCTCTTCCACCGTTTCCGCGCTGCCCGAAGAGGTGATTTCCAAAGCAGTGTAGTTTCCGGTTTCCGCAGTTCCTCCGCATGCCGCTAAAACGGCAGCCATACAGAGTATTCCTCCTAATATCGTAATGCTGCTCTTTTTCATGCCTGCTCCCTTCTGCGCATAGGCTTATCGTGTTTCCGCAGAAACCTTTCCTGACGCCCTATGCTCCTCTGATTACAGTCTTCCTCCCCGAAAGTCCGCTCTTTCGTACAGCCGGCATGTCCGTTGTGCCGGTATATAAAAACCACGCTTCCTTCCTGCCGCCGATTAAAAGCAAGAAACAGCCCCTAACCTTAGTCGATTGTACTTTATTCCATTCCCGCTGTCAAATACTTTTCCTGTCAGCCGCCGCGCTTTTATATATGACGCTGTTTTATAAATGTATCTCTTTTATAAACGCCTTTGTATTATAAACGTCTCTCTTTTATAAATGTCTCCATAATATCAAGTATCCGATCTGTCCAGAAGACCGCTCCTCCATGGCCGCCGCCCTCCAGTTCGTAATAGACCACATCCTTCCCGGCTCCTTTAAGCAGCGCAAACAGCTCCCGGCTGTGTTCCACAGAAACCTGCACGTCATCAATTCCATGAAATAACAGCACCGGCGGCAGTTTGGCAGCTTCGGAAATATATTTCCCGCAGGAAGCCGCTTCCGCCAGCTCCGGGCTTTCCAGGACCTCCTTCACTCCCAGCAGATCCCTGGTAGGCCTGAAGTTCTCCGGAAATCCGGGCGGCAGAGGCTCTTTGGCACATTTCATGATATTCGAAGGAGCCGACTGCGCAATCACACCCTTTATCCGACAGGGAGTCTCCTGATACAGGAGCGTATCAAATATCCCCTGCGCTTCTGTAAAAGCCGTCATCAGGGCAATATGGCCGCCTGAAGAGTTTCCGGCAATAAAAATCCGTTCCGTATCTATATGGTAGTCCTCTGCCCTTGCCGCCAGAAACCGGAGCGCCGCCTTCGCGTCCTCCACCTGGGCGGGAAAAGGGGCAATCGTTGACTCCCGAAACTGAAGTATAGCCGTAACTATACCTCTTTCCGCCAGCCTGGAATAAGCAGGCAGGCTGTTATATACTTCCTGACGGTACCACGCGGAACCGGGTATGAATAAAACCAGCGGAAAGGTTTCTTCCGCCGCCAGCTTCTGTCGATAGGGTATAAAAAGCTGCAGGCAACGTTTGCAGCCGTCGTAATCCGCATATACCTCGTCAGGCACATAAAGCCATTCCAGATCATCACATTCTATCTTCAATTTCTGATATTCCTGATTCGCCATTGTTTTTCCTCTTGATATTCCAATCAATTTACTGTTTCCCGGCTGAAACCATTCTCCGCCAAATGTATCGCCGCTTCAGAGAAGTTGATGCCGTATTACTGCAATGCAGCCAAAAATAGTGCCGGAGCATTGACGCACCGATGTACAGCTCATCTGGCAGGAGTTTTAAACAAAGAAAAAACGGAAAGTCTTCTTCAAACTTTCCGTTCTATCATTCAGTGCAGGAAAAGAGACTTGAACTCTCATGGTATTGCTACCACACGGACCTGAACCGTGCGCGTCTGCCAATTCCGCCATTCCTGCGCGACAAAATGTATTTTATATGATCTGAGATAAAATGTCAATACATTAAAATAATTTTTTTGCATAAAAATTATTTTAATTTTTTACGGTATTTTTATCCTGAAAATATTACAAAAGGAACTCTGATAATCAACGGCACTTTGTTCCTCCTTGCCCAGCCCGTATAAACTGGCTGTGTAACTGCGAATAAGGTGTTTTTCAAGATACCCACGGCTATGGTCAGGGTTTTCTTACAAAAATACTCGCTGAATACGGACAGTGTTCGTTTACATCCATTTCCACAAATTCCTCAATGGCTTTTTGTGTTTTCTCAACTGCGGACGGCGCAATATCAACACCGTGATAATGGTCGCCCAGTTTAGATAAAATCACACAGCCGCCCCTTCACCACAAGTGTTGTTTTCTTGCGCCGAACAGTATAAATTTTTTAATCCTTTTTTCCCAGACATGCTTCATATATATTTGAAGATAACTTATACAGTTTTAAACAAATCAATAGATTGACCTACCATATAATCCGGGGCATCGCAAAGCAAGAAAAAAACAGCACCCACTATATCATTCGCACTTCCCATTTTCAGATTATCTTTATCCATTGAATGGTTATATCTTCTCTGTCCAGGTGTATCAAGCATTCCCGGTGAAATCGCATTTACCTGTATTCCAAACTTTTCTGCTTGTATTGCTGCTGTTTTCGTCAATGCAATAATAGCTGCTTTTGCAACCGCATATGCTCCCATAGGTGATGCAATCCTACCCATTCTGGAAGATATATTTATTACCTTGCCGCTCCCTTTCTTTATCATTTCTGGAAGTACTTTATTTATACACAAAAATGTTGTATTCAAATTGGTATTTAATATATGATTCCATTGGTTTATATCCCAATCCCAAATATCCAAAGGCTGTTTTCCATGACAATAAGTATACATCTCAGCAGAATATCCTCCTGCATTATTAATTAGATAATCAATGCGGCCTTCCTTTTCAACTATATACGAAATCATTTTATCGACATTGTCTTCATTTGTTAAATCCGCTTCATATTCGAATAAAAGACCACGCAAGGCTTCGTTTTCATTAATAACAGCCACTAATTCATCCTTATGTCTTGAAACAATATATACTTTTGCACCTTCTTTAGCTAAAGCAATAGCAATCTCTTTACCAATACCTCTGCTTGCACCAGTTACTATTGCCACCTTATCATGTAACCTCATAATTTACTTATGTAATGTATTAATTAAAATACATATACTTCCCCTTTCACTATTTTTGCTGGCTTCACATTAATTATACTTCATTGCACCCACAACTTGCAATTATACTTTTCTGCAATAACACCGGATGTCAGGAACATAATTCACTGGCCTATTTTCTTCTGTAGTAATATAATAATGAAATATACTGAAGGTTATGGAGGTGTCGTATGTATTGTCAACAGTGTGGAAAACAAATACTGGATAATTCAAAGTTCTGTAGTTTTTGTGGGGTTCGTGTAAACGGCAGTAACACCAACGAAAAGCCACCATTTGTTGAAAAGTCTGTTGTAAACCAGCGAAAACTTGAACAGGATACAAGAAAGGGAACTCTTGTATATTTACATGATATATTATCCATGGAATTCAGCGTCAATAAGCTAGAACATGCGCTAGAAAACAAACAACCCTTAATTACTATTCATGATAACTGGTTCCTTTGTAAATGTTTTACCTTTAACCGCCGTATTAATGGCATTCCTAATAATCCTTTTTTCCTTCCTAAATGGGGAATATATTTATCGTATTCATATAAGCTAAATAAGTACTATTACTCATTTGATGAAGGCATTACTCCCTGTTTTACCGATATTCAGAAAAATACAGTTGAGTATCAATTTGATAATCCTTGCAAGTTTGAATTAACTCAAAAAGAACGCGATATGCTTTGCACACCCCCTGTATTAGAGAAAAGATTGTTTTCTAGCTACTATGCAATAGTCAATCGTGATTCTACTTTTTGGTCAGATGATGCTATAGTTACTTGTAATGGAGATCAAATAGAAGTTTTCTCTCAAATTAAACCAATTATTGAACAATTTGAAGATTTGGTGAGAGAAAGAGAAGATGCATATCAGAAACAATTGCCTGAACTCAAGAGAGAAATTGAGGAAATAGAAAAGGAATTAAGTGATGCAAAAAGAATATTAGCTAACTTATATGAAATGAATTTGATTCCTTCCAAGTATCGAAATATTGGATGCGCATATTTTATTCATGATTTTTTTTCTACATCAAGTGTGCCCTTAAACAATGTTTTTTTACATTTGGACTTGGATAAAATTCAGTCTGAATTAGATACAGTTATCAACAATCAAAGAGATAGTGTACTTCAGGAAGCGATAATCATTTCACAAAATGAAGAGATAATTTCGCAGAATCAGAAAGTATTTAATGAATTATCTGATATGAACACTACCCTGGACAATATACGTGAAAGTGACATAGAAACATCAAAATGGGCGAGAATCGCTGCTCTTTCTGCCGATACTTGTGCATGGATTAGTTTAGCAAACTATATTTGAATATAGATAAATTAATGAGTAAATATTTTTTACTTAAGTTAAATAGAGTATTTCACAATATTCTAATTTAGACGGCTACAAGTTCGGGATTACAACCGATGGCAAGCCTGGTTATATTCCTCCAGGAGGTGCAGATACAGTAATCCCTTTTAAATTATTAGATATTATTGATTTGGGAACAGGTATAAGTTTTGATATTGCGCAGTATAATAGCTATAGTAAGTTTACGGTTGACAATTTTTTTACATCGTCTCTTGAAAACGATAATTTGCATGGAGGTCCTGTAATCAATACCGATAATTATGTGGCGATATACGGAAAGACTTTTTTACATAAAAGTTATGACGTTTCCCAAGGTGTCCTAACAGCTAAACAGGTATTAGAAGTTTAAAGAAGTTAGTAGATGATGGAATTATTACAGAAACAGAATTTGAAAAAACAATTATTAGGATTGTAAGAGGCAACTGTGGCACTGTTAAATGAGAAAGAGCCGTATTATGGGGCTCCTTTTTTGATAAGTACATAACATTGTGATAGTTGTGGAGACAATGGTAATATAAATGATTTTTACAAAAGGATTATGGATAACACCGTAGTCCTTTTTTATATGGGAAAATCAGCGGATTTGAATTGAGTAAGGAAAATGATGCACTTTTATAGTTCAAGATAAATATTAAAATACGGTGTTACATCACATGTCCCTCCAGCTAAATGTCCATAAGAACCTGAGGTAATGGATGTATTGTTTGCTGCGAAGGATAAAATCACCGTTTGAGAATTATATGTTAAGCCGGATAATGGATAGAAATTTTTTGATGCTGGATCTCCGTGTTTATCACTTGCCGTTCCCCAAGAAGAAATACAAGTAAATGTGATTAAGTGCAAAAATAAAGTTATCTATTGTTAACGAATTATAATTAGTTGCAAAAGTTTTTATATCAATTGATTGTGCCCCAGTCACATCTGAGACTATAAGTTTTGCAAATGCTTTAAAAGGGTATACGATAACAAAAAATGAGAAGCTTCAGTAAAACCAAAGCTTCTCACTTATAACTCTATAGTGCGGAAGATGGGACTTGAACCCACACGAGCGCATTGCCCACAAGATCCTTAGTCTTGCTCGTCTGCCAGTTCCGACACTTCCGCATGCCTGCATCAGAACGTGTTCCGTGCTGCAAGAGATATATTACCATCTTAAGAAGGATACGTCAAGATACTTTTTTCTATTTTTTTAATTTTTTTTGCAAATAATATTTTTAAGTGTAATTCGCCATCAATCTTCTGTTAGAATTCTCATCCGACAGCTCATTTTTTCCTTTCAATATATCCTGAATTAAAATCTGAATGGCGTGTTCGGATTCCTCCCACAAAGGACTGTGGGCAGAATTTTCAAATGTGTAAAAACCTTTCATCGGTGCTTCAATCATGGTAAAATATTCTTTCTGCAAATCGTAACAACAGGTGTAATCATAGCTGCCGCCAAAGAAATATATGGGGATTTCAAGGGACGGCACTTTGTCATATGCATTAAACCTCATACTCTCAGCACCGACCGGAGAAGCTGATACAAGCTTTTTCCCCCGCCAGATGTTAATTCGTTCCATCGGTGTATAAGCTTTACATCTCAGACTGGGTAAAAAAATTCCTGTAATAACTGAGTCCATAGTGTGCGTGGTGCCCACACCAAGCGCGTGCATGGCATTATCCCGTAGTGACGACTTGCAATACTCTTTGTAAACACTGTCAGAGGACGCAATTGGATACTTTTCAAAGTCTCTGACCATTTTCAAATTTCCCACCTGACGGTAGTGATCAAGCATATAATCATATGCAATTATCTCTGATTCCGGTTGATTTACAATCTGTGCCATAGCAATATAAGCGTGATAAAATTCAGGGTGTTCATATGCTGCCTGAATGCCGATAAAGGTACCAAAGGAATGACCTAAAAGATAAATTTTCTCCTGGGAGAACCGTTTTCTCAGATATTCCGTTACAGCCGCCACATCAGATAAATAACATTCCGTTGTCAACGTACCAGCATCTAATTGGGGATGATAAGAAATTGATGTTCCCCGATATTCCAGATAACACACCACAAACTCATCGGCCAGCTTAGAAGGGTACAGATATTCCAAAAGATATTCCGGAATACCAGGTCCGCCGCCAAGAAAAAGCAAGATGGGATTTGACCTGTTCTTTCCGGTTATGAGCATTCCGATTTGTGTTCCGTCCACATCAATATATGTTTTTTCCGTAATGCTGTCCGGAATAACATTACCGCTGTCATCATAAAATAACGGCAGTTTTCCCGGACTGGGCGGGAGGAAAGCCCAAAAAATCATAGCAATCCCTAATATAATAATCCACACCGCTCTTTTTCCCCTTCTTCTTTTCTTTGCCTTTTTCATTAAATACATTCTGCGCTCTCCTGAATTGTCGCCAAAAATACTGAACTAAAGTTCACTTTAATAATAAGCCCTTCAACCCCTCATGTCAACATAATCTGAATTTTAGTTCACTTTTTTCATGAGCGATGTTATACTGATCATGCTTTATATTATTATCGGGGAGAAAAAAGAATGGGCACGAAGCGAAAAGTACAGCAGCGTACTGTAGAAAGCAAGAAAAAACTTCTGGATTCAGCTTATACACTTTTTGCTGAAAAAGGATATTACAATACAAATACAAAAGAAATCGTACATTATGCAGGCATTTCTATCGGTAATTTTTATAACTATTATCAGGATAAAGGTGATATTTATTGCGCCTTATTAGAGGAATACTGCAGCAATTCCCGCAAAGCAATGTCAGAACTGACCAGCCAAATGACAGCTTTTGAAACGCCTGCCTCCTGCAGGGAATTTCTACTGACCTATTTAAAACAGCTGCTGGAACGTTTTAATGGCACAAATAAGTTTTTTGAGGATTCTGCAGTGATTGCCAAAGAAAATGAACGGGTACGGTCCATCCTTTCTGAAACAGAAGAATGTATAATCTCCATGATGGAAAATTTCTTAAAAAAGCGGTATCCGGATAGACAGGAGGATTTTTATATCAGGGCCAGAATGCTTTACATGATTACCGACAGAGTTTCAAGGGACATACTCTGCGTCGGTACAGCACGGCAAAAGAAGGATTATATGGAGTTGCTTGCGGACGAAATTCTGCATTATACTTTTGAGCTATAGTTATCCGGGCAGAGCCCGCGGTAATTTTGCTGTAGGACTCATACATCGTTTTTATCCACTGCTTTCCGGTCGCCAGGACACCAATCAGACACAAAAAAATACAAAGAGACAGCCTTATAAGTCATAGACCACAAGCACTGCCTCTTTATTACCTAAACAATAACTCTTAAAAGATCCGGCCAGGTAATCATAGCACCTGGCTATAGTTAATCTCCGTTCCTGTTTATTGAACTAAAATAATTAAGCACAATTTACTATCACTGAACCAAATAATTTTTTTGGGACAAATATCTTTTATTTAAAGGTCATCAATATCTTAATATAATTAAAAAGCACCCTTAAACACAATATATGCCCAAAAACATAATCCTATTACAGTAAGGATTACAAAAAACTGCAACATGCTTTTAATAGATTTCATAAGACTCGTCCTTTGAGTGCTAAGCAATAGCATTATCTCATTTTCAGATAGATTATTATCATTCACTTTCCTTTTAATATTATTTGAATCTGTTATTGTCATATCGTCATCATTTATTACTTCATTATCGTCATAGCAAACAGAATAAATCTCAAGGTCCACGAGTTCTTGAATTAACTTTTGATTTTTCATTATTACTCCTTTTTCATTATTTTATAATTTTATATTAAATAAGTCTTATCATATTTACCAATCATTTCAATAATTGTTGATATGAAATGTTTTTTTACTTTCCGATAGTGAGAATCCAAATTTAACAGTCTAAAAAATCTAGTCAACTCATTAATAATCATAAATACCATATAAAGATATAATTATAAATCACCGCTAAGCCTATGTAAAACACAGACAAGGAGCAGAACTCACAAGTCCGGCTCCTTGTCTCTTGTTCTTTTTTCTAAAGCTCTACAGTTCTTTATTTCCCTGCTCTTTTAAGTCTTACAGTCTTCACCTCAAAGGCCCTGAAATCCAGCAGCATATCTCCGTTTTCCATCACAGCCTCTTCCTGCACATTTTCCAGCATATCGCACAGGTAAGCGCGGCAGCCTTCCAGTTCTACATGAACTCTTGCCGTAACCGCCGCTTTCTTGGATTCATAAAGTCTGAGGATAATATCGCCGCTTCCGTCCTCCGCAGGCTTCATGGTATCCAGAATAATATTTTCCTTATCGATGGATGCCAGGCTGAAGCTCTCGCAGGCTCCGGGCATGGTCAGCGCGGGGACATTCAGCTCATAACCCTGGCGCACCACATCGCAGTCCGTAAAGGAACCTTCCCAAGCGGTAAACGCATAGGTAAACTGATGTACTCTGTTGTCCGCGCGCATTTCCGGCGCGGAAGGCGCACGCAGCAGCGTCAGCTCCAGGCTGTTTCCGTTCATGCTGATACCATACTTGCAGTCGTTCAGTACTGCCGCCCCGTGGGAGCCGTCACACAGCGCGCTGTAGCGGTGGTTGCAGACTTCAAAGCGATCCTTGTCATAGGCTTTTGAACGGTGGGCAGGTCTTTCCACGTAACCAAACTGCATTTCATTGATGCCGTTTTCCGCATATACCTGCACGGGGAATGCGGTTTTCCACAGACGGTGAAGCTCCTTCCAGTCCACCTCGGTATCGAATACCAGCCTTCTGCTATCCGCAGCCAGGCGGATATACTGTGTATAAGAGGATTCGCTGATACGGCCGGTCACCTTCAGGATGGCTTCCAGGCCCTGGGACTGGATTTCCACCTTCACATCCACAGCTGCTTCCACTTCCTGTTCACGGTAGTTGGAATCAATATCCCAGGCGTCAAAAAGGCGGGGGACATCCTTATACAGGTGGAAACGGTTCATGGATTCTGCCGCAAACTCCCTGCCGGATTCCTTAAGGATAAAGGAGATCACCTCGCCGCACCTGTTTACGCAGGCCCTGATTTGCGTATTTTCCATCAGGAAGCCGTCTTCTGTTTCCATAACGGATGCCGCAGGGTTCTCTTCTGTTACAGCCGCTATGTATTCCGCTGCCGCAGGCTGCGTGGCTGGAATCAGGGTAACAGCGCCGCAGGAAGGAAGTTCAACCAGCGCCTTTACCGTTCCGTCCATCACCTGGACAGGCACCTTACGGCCGTCTGCCGTTTCTGCACCTGTTGCAAAGGCCTCCGGTAGCGTTACCAGCGCTTTCCTGCCAAAGCTCAGGGAGTTGAATACCGTAACCGAGTCTTCGCTGCCGTTAAGAACTGTCTTTACTGCATTTTGGGTAATATCCGCCGCTCCCTTAAGGATCTCTGTAAAGGCCTCTTCCGCCTCCACATAAACCCTCGCGATGGAGGAGCCGGGAAGGATGTCGTGGAACTGATGCAGGAGCAGCTGTTTCCACAGCGCATCCGCTTTCTCAAGGGGATATTCCCAGCCCCTGGATGCCGCCAGGCAGCTCCACATTTCCATTTCACGCAATGCAAGCTCGCATCTTCTGTTGTTCTTCTTTACCATGGCCTGGGAGGTATAGGTTCCGCGGTGGGCGCTGAAATAAAGCTCTCCCACATAGGTGTTGGCGGGGCCTCCCTGCTCCTGCATTTCCTCGAAGAATTCCCTGGGGCCTTCCATTTTCACCTTCACGCCGCCCTCCAGGTCCTTCTGGCGCAGTGCATATTCCACGTAATCCCTGGACGGGCCGCCGCCTCCGTCCCCGTAGCCGAAGGGCAGGAGGAATGCATCCAGATCCTGGATCTGCGTCCTGTTTTTCCATACCTGGTTGATTTCTTTCGGGTCCGTGCGGTAGGTGTAGCTGGTGGGCAGGAAGGAATCCACGCGGGAGCCGTCCATGCCTTCCCATGTAAAATAGTGATAAGGGAACTGATCCCCTTCATTATAGGACCAGAAAATCTTCTGGGTAACCAGGTATTTTACGCCGCAGCCACGCAGGATCTGGGGAAGGGCCGCCGTGTAGCCAAAGGTATCCGGCAGCCAGAGAACCTGGCTGTCCACACCCAGTTCTTCCTTATAATAACGTTTTCCATGAATCAGCTGTCTGACCAGGGACTCGCCGCTGGTCATGTTGGTATCCGGCTCCACCCACATGGCGCCGTCCGCAATCCACTGTCCTGCGCGGATCGCTTCCTTAATCCGTTCAAACAACTCCGGATAATATTTTCTGCACATTTCATAGGAGGCCGGCTGGCTCTGGATGAATTTATATTCCGGATATTCCTCCAGAAGACGGAGCTGTGCCGCAAAGGTACGCTCGGTTTTCCTGTGGGTTTCCGCCATGGGCCACAGCCATGCCAGATCCAGATGGGCGTTTCCCACCGCGTAAAAAACAGGCATGGTCGAACCGTTAACAGCTTCCATCGCCGGTTTCAGCGCTTCTCTGGCAGCCCGGTAGCTTTCCGTTCTTTTTTCCTTGTCCTGTTCAAAATCCACAATCAGGGTGAACTGCTCCAGCGCCTTTGCGATTTTTGCCGCACGCAGGGAGGTCTCATCCAGAGTTTCCAGCAGCTTGCCCAGTGTATCCACGTCCATGTACAGCTGGTAGGCATCCTCATCCCAGATGCCGTAGGTGCATACTCCCAGCGTCCTTCTTGCCCCTTCCGTCAATGGATCCGTAAAGGAACCGGGAAGCACGGGGCCGGTTGCGCAGCCTCCGTCAGGGCATTCGGGATAATAATGCCCCGCATAGGTCTCCATGAGCACCTCATAGCTCTCTCCGGCTTTTCCCGACCGTGTCAGTGTATTGTCTTCCATGTAATGATGAGGTTCGGATACCCAGTCAGCCCTGTAGGTGCCGAAGGAACGTCCATTGACGAACAGGGTGGATTCCCCGCCCGGCTTCAGATTCATTACAATCCTTTTCCCCTCCGCCCGGCCAGGAAGCTCTATCCGGCTTCTGAACCAGCAGTATTCATAAGTATTCCCCCATGTGAATCCCGGCTGTACCTGCTCAAACGCAAGCCCCAGCGCCTGCTCAGGACTGATGTGCTCCATCGTCCTGTGTCCTTCCCACCGGAACTCTCCCAGCGGTTCGTAAAAATCGTCCTTCAGCGTCCTTATCCAATGCCGGATCCGGCCGCTCCATTCAGAATGCATGACTTTCATTTTTAAGCTCCTTTGCTTTCTCTGATAATTTTCCAGCTGCCGTCCTTTCATGACAGACAGCATTACCCCTCTCCCCTTTTCAGTGAAATAATCGGCAGGGTATGCTTTTGTTATATCAGGTTAAAGAGCTTATGACAATCTATAAAATTTTATTTTTTCTGTAAAAAAAATAAGAATTATGTATTGACATTTTATCTCAGATCATATAAAATACATTTTGTCGCGCAGGAATGGCGGAATTGGCAGACGCGCACGGTTCAGGTCCGTGTGGTAGCAATACCATGAGAGTTCAAGTCTCTTTTCCTGCACTGCTTAAAAGCCGGAACGGTTATTCGTTCCGGCTTTTTTATTGCTTTTTAAAAGGCCCGTCAGGCGGCGCACTTACTGTGCCGGCCTTCCGGACCTTTTGCTCATTTTTGCGATGCATCATTGCAGGTGATCCGCAGCAGTTTCCTCCTGCGCGGCAGGGTCCCGAATGGCTTCCGGCGCATCCCCGGTAACCGTAAGCAGAATTGCCTGCCCCAGATACCCTGGCGGCGCCGTATATTGGACAATTCCGCTGTTTTCCGCCACCACATCCGTCTCCCTCATATGGATATGTCCGGCCAGGACAGCCTTTACCGGGCTTGTGTCTCCCAGTACAAGCTTCATATATTCCAGGGATGCTTCATTCGGGTAAATGCCTCCCACCGCCCCCATTCCCAGCGAAACAGGATTCTTCCATACCTGGGCAGCCTCCCGCACCAGCTTCTCCGCGGCAAAAGGCACATGCTGGAGGATAATCACCGGCTTGCCCTTCTCCAACGCTTTTCTGACCGTCTCCAGCGCCGCGGGATCAATCTGGTTGCTGCTGTCATCCACTCCTAAAAATATAAGCTCCTCATTTTCCAGCACCTGTGCCGCAGGCGTGCCCCGCATAAAGGGAGCCAGGGCCGTCAGATATTCGTTTTTGCCTTTTTCCGTCATATATTCCCAGGGATAGGTCCAGTCATGATTGCCCGGCACATAGAGCACGGGCATTTCCAGTTTCCCCAGGTTTTCTTCCAAAAAGTCCAGATTGGACTGAGACGGGAAATCAATGATGTCCCCGCCGAGCAGCACGCCGTCCACCTTCTGTTCATTGGCATATGCCATCCAGGCCGGAAAGGTTTCTTCAGGCTTCCTTCCCTGTGCATCCAGAAACAGCGTATCTCTTCTGGGAAGCGCATTTTCCAGCTGCTGCTGTGTCTCTTCCCCGTTCAGCGTAATGATATGGGTATCCGAAAGGAACAGATACCGGTAGGCGCCTACCAGTCCGGGGACAATGATGGTCTGTTCCTCCACCTGCAGGGTGGCGGATTTTACTGAATCCTGCCTGTCTTCCTCCGGGCAGGGACCGTTTCCGGCTTCTTCCCTGTCCGTATCCTGCACATTTTCAGCTGCCGTCTCCCTGTTCCCGGCGTTTTCCTCATCCCCGGGCGCTTCCTCCGCAGGTTTTTCTTCCTTATCCGGCAGCAGCTTGTCTTCATTTCTTTCCTTTGCCGCCGGTTCCGCAGGAATCTCCTGCCTGGTTGAAATAATTTCCTCTCCGCCGATATCCTTCAGCTCCGGCTTTCTGTTCCCTGCTTTTTCAGGAGCAGACGTTACCTCTGCGTCAGACTGATTCTTCTTATTCCCCCGATCCGTCATTTCCGGCGCCGCCGCATTATTCCCACAGCCCGCCGTCAGCACCGCCAGCAAAACTGCCAGTAATACCGCTGCCTGAGGCATTCCTCTCCTGAATTTTGATTTCATAAATCTTATCACTTTTTTTCTCCCCGGACGCTTCCTCCCGCCCGTTCTGCCTGACAGCTCATTCTTCCTTCTCCCAGTCCGTGCCTGAAATTGCCTCAGCCCGTTTCTCCTTATTCAGCCCGCGTCCCGTGTGGGCAACATTGCTTTTGAGAAAACTTGCCCTCATGACGGAATCCTCCCCGAATTTGGCGCGGATGCTGTCAATGGCGCGGTCACATTTTTCCAGTTTGTCGTATTTTTCCATATCGAACAGATTATACTGACGGTATTCCTCATGGGAAACCCGGGAGGTGGATACACCAATCAGCCGCAGCGGCCTTCCATCCCACAGCTCGTCATAAAGACGGCAGGCCGCCTCATAGATTTCCTCTGTCACATCCGTTGCGCTGCTCAGCTGCATCTGCCTGTTTCTGTTTTCAAAATTTGACGTACGAAGCGTGATGCTCACACAGCTTATTTTCACATGATCCGCCCGAAGGCGCATGCCCACAGTTTCACACAGGGATAAAAGGATCTGCCTGGCGTACTTCACGTCCGTAACATTTACAGGCGTGGTCATGCTGTTTCCGTAGGCCTTATTGCCTTCCTTTGCTTCCAGTGTGTCCTCTTCCTCACGTCCCCATGCATAATTCCAGATAACCTCGCCATGCTTTTTCATGTGGGCCTTCAGAGCGTCCACATCCGAACGGGCCAGATCTCCTATCGTATAAATTCCCAGGCTGTGCAGCCGGTCCGCAGCTGCTTTTCCCACCAGAAACAGCCTTTCCACCGGGAGCGGCCACATTTTTTCTTCAATTTCCTCCGGGAACAGGGTATGTACCAAATCCGGTTTTTTGAAATCCCCGGCCATTTTGGCCAAAAGGCGGTTGCTGGACACACCGATGTTTACGGTGAAGCCCAGTTCCTCCCGGATCTGATCCTTCAGCTTCCAGGCAAATTCCACCGGATCCCCATAAAGCATCTCATAGCCGGTAAAATCCGCCCAGGCTTCATCAATGCTGTACTGGACCACATGGTCGGAATAGCTTTTCAGCAGCGATATCAGAGCCTTCGAATTTTCCACATACAGATGGAAATCCGGAGGGATAATGATCAGATTCGGGCATTTCTTCCGGGCTGCCACTATCGGCTCCCCTGTCTGAATCCCATATTTCTTGGCCGGCGTGCTCTTGGCAAGCACAATACCATGGCGAGCCTCCTGGTCGCCGCCCACAATGGACGGCACCGTCCTCAGGTCAGGCTCCTCTCCCAGCACATGGCAACGGTATGCCGCGCTCCAGCTTAAAAAGGCGCTGTTAACATCTATATGGAAAATGATCGGTCGTGCACTCATATAACCACACTCTTATTTTTCGTATTTCTTCATAAATCTGAGAACCGTTTCACGATAACGCACCGGCTCCACAAAATTAGAGGTTCCATGGGCCGCTTCCGGCACAATAAGCAGCTCCTTCGGCCCTGCACAGGCAGAATAATTATCCAACGTCATCTGCGTGGGCACGAACTCATCCTTTCCTCCATGGATAAACAGAATCGGAATGCTGCAGTTTTTCAAAATATCCAACGTGGAAACATCCTTATAGCCAAAGCCCGCTTTCTTCCGGTTCACCGCCTCGGTCAGGTTCATCAGCGGAAACAGCGGCAGCTTAAACTGAAGCTGCATCACATGCCTGAAAATATCGTAAGGGCTGGTAAAGCCGCAGTCCGCAATTATACCCCTCACATTCTCCGGCAGGCCCAGCCCCACGGCCATAAGCACCGTTGAACTGCCCATGGAAATTCCTGACATATACAGATTGCAGTCCTTTCCAAAACGGCGCACAGCGTATTCCGCCCACATTTTACAGTCAAACCGTTCCTTAACGCCAAAACAGATATATTTTCCTTCGCTGTCCGCATGGCTTCTCTGGTGGGGCACCAGAAGATGATACCCCTGGTCATGGTAAAATTTAAACAGCCCCGCAAAATCGGAATACCCGTCCGCCCGGTAGCCGTGCATAAGCAAAAGAACTTTATTGCTATCCGTTTGTGCCGGAAGCAGATAGGCTGACAGCCTCAGCCCGTCATAGCTTGTGAGTGTGATTTTTTCCGGCTGCTGAGCCTTAAACCAGGCTATGCCTTCGTCTATCTTATCACGGAAGCAGTCAAAGGTCAGGCCCTGTCCAGCCTTAAGTTCAGGCACTTTTTTCTTTTTCTTCTTCTTTTTTTTCATTCTTACAACGGAATAATTGAAGAAAAAGGCCACGCCGCCGGCCATTACCGCCGCTGGCAGAGCTGCTGCCGCCGCTATCATCCCTGCTTTTTTCCTGTTCAATTAACTTGCCCTCCTTTTTTATGGCAGAAAGTAACGGTTCCGTCCCTTCACAGCTGCGCCAAAGGCCGGACCGCCGCAAACTGCGGTAATATTCTCCCGGCATTTCCGGTAGTCTTTGGTATTCAGTTTATCACTATGCTAAAATCCTTGCAAGCCATCCGTCCGGAATATAAGCCACAAAAAAACGGTGCCGCCTCAATATTGACATGCTGCCAATATATGAGGGACGCCGTTTTTATATCAGATATTATTTCCCGGGAATCTGGGGATTCCGTCGAAACCAGCCTGCAGGTCGGCATCGGTGGGAATATAATCTTTCATTTCTCCATTATGGAATTTCTCATAGGCCACCATGTCAAAGTAGCCGGTTCCGGTAAGGCCGAATACGATGGTCTTTTCTTCTCCGGTTTCCTTGCACTTCATCGCCTCGTCAATAGCTACGCGGATCGCATGGCTGCTTTCCGGAGCGGGAAGGATGCCTTCCACTCTTGCGAACTGCTCAGCCGCTTCGAATACCGCTGTCTGCTCCACGCTGCGGGCTTCGATGTAGCCATCATCGTACAGCTGGGACAGGATAGAGCTCATGCCGTGGTAACGCAGGCCGCCTGCATGGTTGGCGGAAGGGATGAAGCCGCTGCCCAGCGTATACATCTTAGCCAGGGGGCAGACCTTACCGGTATCGCAGAAGTCATATACATATTTTCCTCTGGTAAGGCTGGGGCAGGAAGCAGGCTCTACTGCAATGAATTTATAATCCTTTTCCCCTCTGAGCACCTCTCCCACAAACGGGGAAATCAGGCCGCCCAGGTTGGAGCCGCCGCCGGCACATCCGATGATGATATCCGGCACGATATCGTATTTATCAAGCGCGGTCTTGGTTTCCAGACCGATAATCGTCTGATGAAGCAGTACCTGGGAGAGCACGCTTCCCAGTACGTAACGGTAGCCTTCCTGCTTGGTCGCCGCTTCCACCGCTTCGGAAATGGCACAGCCAAGGCTTCCTGAGGTTCCGGGATGCTCCATAAGAATCTTTCTTCCCACTTCGGTAAATTCGGAAGGGGAAGGGGTAACCTTTGCCCCATAGGTCCGCATTACTTCACGGCGGAAGGGCTTCTGCTCATAGGATACCTTTACCATATATACCTGGCAGTCCAGCCCGAAATAGGAACAGGCCATGGAAAGCGCGGTGCCCCACTGTCCGGCTCCGGTTTCCGTGGTAACGCCCTTCAGTCCCTGCTGCTTTGCATAGTAGGCCTGGGCGATGGCGGAATTGAGCTTGTGGCTGCCGCTGGTGTTATTTCCTTCAAATTTATAATAAATCTTGGCAGGCGTCTGCAGCTTCTCTTCCAGGCAGTACGCTCTTACCAGGGGTGACGGACGGTACATTTTATAAAATTTTCTGATTTCCTCCGGAATGTCGATGTAGGCATCCGTATCATTCAGCTCCTGCTTTACCAGCTCATCACAGAATACAGGACGCAGCTCCTCAAAGGTCATGGGCTGCAGGGTTGCGGGATTTAAAAGCGGCGCCGGCTTATTCTTCATGTCGGCTCTCACATTGTACCACTGCCTGGGCATCTCCGATTCTTCCAGATAGATTTTGTAGGGAATTTCTTTGTTTGCCATAGTTTTATCTCCTTTTCTTAAATAGACAGACAACCTGACAGGGGAAAGCGCCTTCTTCTTAAGGCGGGTTTTTGATAATGAAAGGGGCGGTATCGTTCTGTACGCGAACCAGCGAACCAAGGCTTGATTCCACAGGATCTGATTTCCTGTAAAAACAAAAAACCGCCTCAGGATCTCCCGACAAGGGAAATTCTTGAGGCGGTAATAATCCTATTATCGCGGTACCACTCAAATTGACGCTTCGTCCACTCTTTCCATACGGCCAGGACTGCAATCCTGCCATATGCATGCACAACTATGCACGCCGGTCTGATAACGGGTCCGGATTCCCGCCGGCGCCTACTGGGCAAAATTACCATGTTCAGGCCGGCCTCAAAAGTCCATTCAGCATGAGTTCCTATACCGCATTTCCACCAGCTGCGGCTCTCTGGGATATTTCCTCTTGATGCTTACTACTCTTTCTCACAGGTTTTTTCTTTTCTGTTACTAACTAACTTATAGCAATTTCAGGAATATGTCAATAGGGAATTTATACTTATTGACTGCGCTTACAAAGAAAAATGCTTTCCCGCCTCCGCCATGAGGCAGCTCTTCCCGAATGCCATTTTCATCCGGGCAATGGCCAGTGTCCCGGTACAGTGCAGCGGTATCAGATACGTAAAGCCCGCTTCCTTTAACCCCGTAATGGTTTCCTCCACCCGTTCCTGCGGACAGCCGCGCAGATGCATCCCGGCAAGCAAAGAATAAAGCTTTTCTCCGGGAAAGGTCCTTTTTACCTTTTCCACGCAGCTCAGAATGCCCGGATGGGCGCAGCCGGCAAAAACGGCCAGCCCCTGAGGCGTGCGGATCACAAGAAGCTGCTCATCTTCCATGGTATCCGGCAGATATCTGCCGTTCTGCAGGATACGGAAGGGCTTTTCCCCCATTTCCGAAGGCACTTTGGTGGAAATCTGTCCCAGCAGATAAATACCGGGAAAAATCTCCTCCTGTTCCCAGGTAAATACCAGAGGCAGCCGTTCCAGCTCCTGCGCATCCTCCCGCCAGGGCACGCCGATGCAGCGGTTTCCTTTGCCATCCCCTGCCAGACACCATTTATCCTCCAGAGCCTTTCCGCTCAGATAGACCGGACAGCTGACCTCGCCTGGAAATTCCGGCAGGCCTCCCGTATGATCATAATGCCCGTGGCTTAATACGATGGCATCAAGCCCCTCCAGGCTGATACCCAGCTGTTCTGCATTATGTATATAAACGCCGCTCTGCCCCGTGTCAAACAGGATGCGTTTCCCTCCCTCTTCCACCAGTACCGAAAGGCCATGCTCCGCGAGCAGGCCCCGGCGGCTTACCGTATTTTCCGTTAATACCGTAATTTCCATCCCCGCACCTTCTTTTTCTTTAAAATAATAAAGTTAAATTCTCACTTTACCTTATTTTTTAACAAAAATCATCCAATTCCCTTATATACAAATCCAAGAATCAATACCAGTACTGTCAGCGGCACATAAATATACTTTGCCGTAAAACCAAAAGCGTCTGATAATTTTCCCTTATGTCCCTTTTCCAGTTCCTCCCGGATTTTCGGATAACCCAGCACATAATAAACCGACACGGCCCCCAGGACGGCGCCCAGAGGCACGATGGCGATGGATACCGTATCCAGCCATTTTCCTGTCCTGCTTTCCTCCTCCAGAAATACTCCCACCAGAAAGGTAATGCCGCCACACAGCAGCGTGGACAGGAACCTGGAAATCCGGAACTGTGTCTGCCAGCTTTCTATAACCGCCTCAAACATATTGATAAGGGAGGTGATTCCCGCAAAGCTGACGGAAAGGAAGAAAAAGGCCGCAAACAGCCTTCCCATGGGCATCTGCCGGAAAACGCCCGGAAGCGTGATGAAAATCAGGGACGGGCCGCTGCCCGCATCGATGCCGAAGGCAAACACCGCCGGCATTATAGCCAGCCCCGAAAGCAGCGCCGCCATCGTATCAAACAATGCCGTCCGAACCGAAGCCCCCGGGATATCCACTTTATCATCCAGATAAGCCCCGTATACAATCATGCCGGAGCCTGTAATTGAAAGTGAGAAAAAGGCCTGTCCCATGGCCATAACCCAGGTATCCACCTTCAGAAGCGCCTCCCATCTGGGCACAAACAGGAACTCATAGCCTTTGGCCGCCCCCGGCAGGAAGGCCACCCTCACCGCCAGTATCACAAATAATACAAAAAACAGGGGCATCATAACCTTGCTCACTTTTTCAATCCCTTTGGTCACTCCCGTCAGAAGAATCACGGAAACCACCGCCACAATGATGAAATGCCAAGGAACGCTTCCGAAGGCCCCCGTGGCCTGTGCAAAATACTCCGCAGCATCCGTTTCAAACAGGCTTCCCGTTACCGCCCCCGCAAGGGAACGCAGCACCCAGCCCAGTACAATGGAATAGCCGATGGCAATTCCAAGAGAGCCAAGCAGCGGGAACCAGCCCAGCACCTTCCCTGTCTTTTCCCTGTCCCTGGCCGCAAAACAATAGCCATAGGCCCCTATGGTCCCGGTCCGCGCTTTTCTGCCCACTGCAAACTCTGCCGACAGCCCGACCCAGCCGAACAACAGGATAAACAGCAGATAGGGAATCAGGAAGGCTGCCCCTCCGTACTGTCCCAGGCGGTAGGGAAACATCCAGATATTTCCCAGCCCTACTGCCGATCCCACACAGGCAATCACAAAGCCTAACGTTGATGTAAAATTCCCGTTTTTATGTTGTCCGTTACTCATAAATCCTCCGTATTTGAATAGTTGTAACTGTTCAGTACCCCTCACAGTTACTGCTAAAATCCATCCTAAATCGCCTTTGGCGATGGATTTTAGCACTCCTGAATCACTTTCTTACGGTCAGCGCAAAGCGCTGGCCTGCGCAGCTAAATGCGCTGACCTGCTGAACAGTTACGAATAGTTACAATATTTTTTCTGCAAGCTGCTTATTTTATGCATTTTTCCAGCAGCTTCCTCGTTTTCTCCACCTCGATGGGCTTCACAAGATGGCCGTTCATGCCGCTTTCCATGGACTTTTTCATATCCTCGCTGAAGGCATTGGCGCTCATGGCGATAATAGGGATGCTCACGCTGTCTTCCTTTTCCGACATGCGGATAAACCTTGTTGCCTGCAGGCCGTCCATGACCGGCATTTTGATGTCCATCAGAATACCGTCATAATAATGTGGAGGAGCGTCCAGGAATTTTTCCACCGCCTCTTTTCCATTCACAGCTTCCTCGGTCATAAATCCCCATCCTTCCAGAAGGGTTACTGCAATCTCCCGGTTAATATCATTGTCCTCCACAACCAGAATGCGTTTTCCGGAAAAATCCGCAGCGGCGCCGGACTTTTCCATCCCTGCATCCCCTCCGCGTTCTCCGGCAAAGGGCATGGAAAGCGTAAAATAGAAGCAGGAGCCTTTACCCGGCTCGCTTTCCACCTCCAGCTTGCCGCCCATCATCTGTACCAGACGGCTGGATATGGAAAGGCCCAGGCCCGTCCCTCCGTATTGTGAGGCCGTGCTGGCCTCTGCCTGTTCAAAAGCATTAAAAATGGATTTCTGCCGCTCCTTCTGGATGCCGATCCCATCGTCCGTCACACTGAAACGGAGCCGCAGCAGCTCTTCATCAGCATCTGTCTGCTCAACCCGCAGCGTCACATGGCCTCCCGGAGGCGTAAACTTCACCGCATTTCCCAGAATATTAATCAATATCTGGTTCAGGCGCAGATCGTCTGCCATAATCGGCCGTTTTTCCTCACAGCTTACTTCCGTACTGAAAATAATGCCTTTTGCTTCCGCCTGAGGCTCAATAAGAATTTTCAGGCTGTTTATGATTTCATGCAAATCGTTCCTCTGGATATTCAGCTCCACCTTGCCGCTTTCAATGCGGGACATATCAAGAATATCGTTGATAAGCTGCAGCAGATAGGTATTGGCCGTTTCTATTTTATGAAGGCATTCCGCCATCTTTTCCTTATCCTCCAGAACCGTCTTCGCAATCGCAGTCATCCCCATAATGGCATTCATGGGCGTACGGATCTCATGGGACATACGGGAAAGGAAATCCGTCTTAGCCTGGCTGACGGCATCCGCCCTCGCTTTCATGGTAAAGGAGCTGATAATCCGGGCCAGTTCCTTGATAAGCCGCTTCTCCTCATCCGTCCATTCATAGCCCTCTTCCTTCTTTTCCCAGCAGAAAGCGCCTGCATACGTCCCCTCATTCCAGAACGCGGCGTGCAGCACGCTGGGCATCATATGCTGATGGAAAATAAGCTTTTCCGTACTGGTTCCGTCTGCCGAGTAAACACTGAGGATATGCTCCAGAT
Source organism: Clostridium sp. KLE 1755 (assembly GCF_000466465.2). NCBI lineage: Bacteria > Bacillati > Bacillota > Clostridia > Eubacteriales > Clostridiaceae > Clostridium > Clostridium sp. KLE 1755. The sequence goes on along the minus strand of NZ_KE992777.1, from coordinate 95,916 downwards.
CCTCCCGGCTTAAGTAAAACGGCTCCGTCTCATGATACCCCACAGCCTTGTCCGCCCACTGGTAAATGCAGGAGACATTCCGGTATTCATGGTTGACCTCACTGATGCATACCCTGTCCAGCTTCATCCGTTTTCCAATCCGGACAAGCAGCAGGTTCATGGCGTCGGAGATGTTCCTGGCTTTTCCGAGAAGCTCCAGCGCAAAGGTGGTCAGTTCTTCATCAGCGCTCAGATTGCTGCTGCCGACACTGTTGATCAGCAGTTCGTCCGGGTACAGGCTGGTCAGCCAGCTGCCCAGCTCATTAGAAGTATCCAGATAACAGGCCGCCCGGCCCTTGCCGTTTTTCTTCAAATATTGAAGCGTGCTCTCCGCACAGCGGTAAAGCCCGCTGTAATCCTCTACAACAGAGGTGACGCACATGCCGATGCTGGCGGAAATGCCCGATTCCCCTTCCATATCGGGAAAAAGGCCGCGTATCCTTTCGGCAATTGCCTTTCCCTGCACCACTGCTTCCGCCTTGGTACAGTTTTCCACAAAAACCATGAACTCATCGCCGCCCAGCCGGATGAAGATATCCTCATCCTTCGTTTCCCGCCGCAATACATCCGCCGTTTCCTGAAGCAGCACATCCGCAAAAACGCTGCCGGAAACGTCGTTGATTTTCTGAAAATTATCCATATCCAGAAGCATCAGGCCACAGACCTGATCCGCCCTCTTATGCTCCAGCCGTTCCTTTACAAGCGCAATGCCTGCTTCCCTGGTATAAAGCCCGGTCAGGGGATCCTGCGTCCTGGCTTTTCTCAGGGCGATTTCCATCTCCTTTTCCTTGGTAATATCCTCTGTGATGCCCACCACGTAGCCAGGTTTCCCCGTACTGTCATACCGGAGGACGGAAAGCGTAATGCGCCGCCAGTTCTTCCGGTCCTGATCCATAAATTCGCCTGTGGCGGTCCGTTCCCCCCTGTCAATGGCCCGGAACATCTGAAGAAACGCATCATGATATTCCGGCGCCGCATATTCCCTGGCAAAGGTTTCCGCCATATTGATGCAAACCGGCGTTTCCCGGCCATAGAATTCTCTGGTGCGCTCAGGCAGCGTCCCTATACCGCTGACAGGATCATAATAAAACTCATATATGGATGTATGCTCCAGGGAAAGGCGGAGGAACTCATTCCCGGCCTCCAGCTGCTTCTCCAGCAGCCGGTTCTTCTGCTCGATTTCCTTACGTCTGTTAATATCCAGAAATACGCTCTGCACCACCAGCTCATCGTCCAGATCCCGGATAAGCTCAGCGCTTCCGATAACCCAGCATTTTCTTCCGTCCCTGCACTTTACGCGGTATTCATAAAAGAACTTATCCCCGGCTTCCTTCAGTTCGTCAATTCCCTTAATGATCCGCTCCCTGTCTTCCTCACAAACGGTGGACGTAAGATCCCATTCCTGCTTCTCCCAGAATTCCTGTTCCTCATATCCCAGAATCCGTATGGCTTCTTTGTTGGCATTTTTAAACCGCGCCAGCCCGTTATCCATCATGGAATACTGGATAATGCCGCAGAGCACCGACTGAAAAAGATTGTTATACCGCTGCTTTTGCCTTTCTGTTTCCTTCAGCTGCTGTCCCTGCACAAGGTTTGTCCTTCTCAGCCGCACCAGTTCCGTGATATCCTGATGATACCCTCTGATACGGTAAATCTGCCCTTCCCTTTCATAGACCTTGCCGCTGCATCTGACAAAAATTTTTCCCATCTGCGGATGGTTCCAGTAGTACTCCACCTCCGCCAGTTCTCCCGTTTTCAGCATTCTGTCCGTGTAATCCTGGACCGCTTTCTCGTAGCCAGGCTCAATCCGCTCCTGGAAAAAGGCAAACTGCTCCTTTGGAGTAAGCTCCATATGCTCCGTTCCCAGCAGGACGTGCATCTGCTCATCCGGATACATCCGGAACTCTCCCGTCTCATTATCCACTTCCACGATCCACATGCCAATCCGGCCGGTCTGCAGTACTTCCTTCAGCCAGTCGGCCTTATAGAGCTGATTTTCCAACCCGTCCCTGTTATCCATTGCCCCTCACCTTTTCCTACCGTATCTGTCCTGCAACAAACTTTCTGATCCTCTCCGCTTTCTGGAGGCCGCTGATATCTTCACGGAATAATATCCCCAGCTGCCCGTAGACGCAAAAGGAAGCTACCGTTTCCGGATCCTCCACCGCAGTGAGACGCCCCAGCTTCATCTCCTCCGTGATCGCATCCGTCACATGAGGCACCAGCCGCTCCGCCACCTTCAGTGAAAGCTTCTGATAGACGCCTTTTTTGTCCGGGCTGTTAAAAATTTTATAATAATAGCTGTCGTCATCCTCAATATGGATGAAAGACTGCGTACTCATAATCTTTTCCCGCAGCGTTGTCCGACCGTCCCTGATCGCTTCCCCCATCTGCTCAGCCAGCCGTCCGGCATAATTTTCCAACGCCCCGTCAAAAAGTGCCTCCTTTGATTTGAAATACCTGTAAATCAGCCCCTGCGCCACCCCCAGCTTCAACGCAATGTCACTGATGGACGTCTTTTCATACCCCTTCTCATAAAAAACCCGCATTGCCGCGTCCAGTATCTCCTGCCTTCTTTCCTCCGATGCCTTTGAAACGCGCATTTTCCCTTCCCTCCTTACAAGGTAAAGCCAGGCTCGTCACCCGGCTCCGAAAATTTTTCCGTTTATGTCTTCAATTGTCAGTTTTTCCAGCCTTTCATAGCAGCGGCGATCCAGCTGATCATAAATTCCGTCAAGAAGGCCGGCCATCCCCGAAGCCACAAGGCAGTCCATATCCTGGTTCCCGCTCTTCCAGGAGGAAGATACAAACCTGGCCTCCACCGCCTGCGCAATCATGCTAAGCGTCACCTTATCCGCAGGCCCGTTGAATAAATAGCCTCCATCCAGCCCTTCCCTGGTGGTTACCAGCCCCGCTCTTTTCAGCTTCGCCATAACCTTGCGCACACGGGCCGGATTGGTACATATATTTTCCGCCAGCACCTCGCTGGAAACCATTTCCCCCTTATGGTTTAAAAAGGTAAGCGCATGAACCGCCATGCCAAACTCACTTGTCATATCTGCTCCCTCACATTTTTTAATATCTGGGATAACTGTTTTGTACCTTTACAGTTATTACCTGAAAACAATATCATATCACATTCCGCCGGTTATCTGAATAACTTTTTTTGCACTGCGGATACTAATTGTCACAGTTCATCCGGGACTGTATTGTAACTGCCGGCAACTGAGAAAAAACACCGCGGCCCCTATATGGCAGGCCGCCTTGGAAAGAAAGGACATTTGACCATGGATAATAACGAGATACCGGATTCTGCACTGGCAAAAAATGCGCTGGACAGCATTCCGCAGACCAAAAGTGATGCAAAGGATATCGTGGGTCTTGTAAAGGAAAGCGGCCGTATCACCGGCTATCAGCTCTCCGACGGCTCCACGGTTTCCAAGGAAGAAGGCGTTGCCCTGGCAAAGGACGGAGAAATCAGGGGAGTCGGCATCGCCCACCGAAAGGATACCGAATATCTGAAATCCATCCCTGACGAAACAGAAAACAACAACTTAAGCTCCCTTCCCTCCGTTACCCCGGAATAAAATACTTCCTGGCAGGACAACGCTTCACTGATTAAGGCGCGCGGGCTTTATGCCCGCCGCCGGGTTCCCGGCGTTTTACCTATCCGTCCTTGTTCCATACGGCCTGGAAAAGCAATAACAGTTTTTCCCTTTCCTTTTTGCCTCATACATGGCGCGATCCGCCGCATTAAACAGATCCACAAACTGACTTCCGTCCTCCGGGCACCTGGAAATCCCTATGCTCACGGATAATGGCGGTATCCCCTGCTCCATGCCCAGCTTCAGGTGCTGCATCAAAAGCTCTGCCTTCTTTCCTGCCAGTTCCCGGCTGTTCGTGGAATTAAGAAATACCATCCACTCATCCCCGCCGATGCGGCCGATCACATCATCGGCCCTGAACACCTTCTGCAGGCAGCTTCCCACAAAGCAGAGGGCTTCATCGCCTCCGGCATGCCCATAAGAATCATTCACCAGCTTGAAGTTATCCAAATCAATCATGAACAGCAGTCCGATGCATTCCTCCTGAAGCCGCCTGCGGATTTCAACCTCTGTGGCCAGCTTGTTGCGCAGACCGGTCAGGCCGTCTGTCTCCGACATTTCCAGAAGATACTCCTCATGCCTTTTTTGTTCCTCAATGTCCGTAATCTTACCAACTACGGAAGAAACGGTTCCCTTTTTGTAATCATAGCGGTACTGGATCAGCGTCCAGAAATAATTATCCCTGTCAGGATACATCAGCCTGACGCGGACTTCCTTTTTATCCTTCTTCAGCCGGCCGGAAAACAGCTGGCTGACTTCCTCAATATCACCGCCGTAAATATATCTGTTCCCCATATTTTTCAGGAAATCCTTCTGCACCAGGCCATGAATTCTGAAAAGCCTGTCCGCATTGGGAGTAAACCGGATAATATCACGTCGGATATCATAATCAAACAGCACCGTATCGGAAAACTGCTCCAGCAGCAAATACCGCCGTTCCTCCACACCGATATGCTTTGCCATTTTCAGGAAAAGCGAAAAGAGGAAAACGCAGAAGACGGCTACTGCCACCAGAAGAGCCACAGTTCCGCACATGGTACGGTAAACAATCCTTTCCATATGGCTGTTGGCCATATCCGCCTGGAAGCACACCACATAATGCCAGTCGTTAATTCCCAGATCCACTACAGAAAAGTAAATCGGCACGCCTTCTCTTTCTCCCACACGGATGCTGGCGTTTTCCCCATTCTCCAGGTACTTCAGCATATCCCTGCAGATATCGCCGTCAATTCCTTCCTCGGCCATCCTGTCCGCCAGGCTGCCTTCCCATTCCCCGTCGCCTTTTTTCACCGGGATGATATTGCCCTGCCCATCGGTGATCAGACAGCGGAACACCTTTCCCTGTACCGCAGGGTAAAAAGATGTGGCCACAAGCATATCCGCATTGATAATGCCCCGAAGCGTCCCTGCAAACTTTCCGTTTTGATAAACCGGGACGCCGATAGTAATACAGTACAGGCCGCCAAGCCTGTCAGAATATGTAATATCGGAAATGACAGTCTCACCTTCCTTCAGACGTTCCACTATCCGGGCGTCCTCCTCCCGCGCTTTCCCGGTCCTGATACTCTCTTCCAGCTTTTTCTCACTCGTATAGATATACCACTCATCCTCCCTGGCCTCGCTTAAAGCGGTCAGATATCCTTCCACAGCATACGTATCTTCCTGCTGTCCTACAAGAACCGCCAATGCATCCAGCATATTTTTCATCCTGTCCATTTCAGCCAGTATTTCTTCACGCTGGCCCGAGGTATAGGTATTCAGGTTCTCCGTCATGATCTGCGTAAATTCCGAACGCGCCGAATTATAAAAATAAGAAACGGCCAGAGCTACGGAAATACTCAGGAAAATCACCGCTGCCAGGCCTGCCGCCAGATACCATCTTCTGTCAAATTTATATTCCCCGTTCTTTGCGTTTTTCTTTTCCACAGTCTTTTTTTTCACAGGTTCGGCCTGCTGCACATTCCTTTCGGAAGGCACCTGGTAAAACCCGCCGGAGCTTTCATACCGGGCATAAAAATCCTCCGGCGGTATGGGCCTGGAAAAATAATACCCCTGTCCCGTCGGGCAGCCCAGCCGCTTCAGATAAAGGCACTGCTCTTCCGTTTCCACACCCTCACACAGGACCTGCACATGAAGACGCTGCGCAATATTTATCATATTCGGTACAATCGCTTCATTCCTGTATACCAGTTCCTTTTTTGTGGAAAGGAACTTCTTGTCCAGCTTCAGGACATCAAAATTCAGCTCCTGCCATATATTGATTCCCGAATAGCCGGAGCCGAAATCATCTATGGACACCCGGTAGCCGTACGCCCTCAGCCGGTCAATCAGCTGCTTGGCTCCGGAAAATTCATCCAGCAGAATGGTTTCCGTCAATTCAAACTCCAGAAGATCGGACGGGATTTCATAAGCCTGCGCGACAGAATGGATGATATCGGCGGTTTCCGGATTATGGATATGCAGGCGCGACAGGTTTACCGAAGTCTGCACCACCGGCAGCCCTTTTTCCCTTCTATCTGCCAGGAAGGCGCACACCTTCCTGTAAATCAGCATATCCAGCTCCACAATGCTCCCATTGGCTTCCATGACAGAAAGAAAAGCATCCGGATAAATAATGCTTCCATCACGGCCGACCCTTCTCGCCAGCGCCTCCGCCCCTATCGTCCTGCCTGTTTCCAAATCCACCTTGGGCTGGAGATAAAAAAGGAACCTTTCCTCCCGGAGGGAGTCATTGACAGCCCGCTCCAGCTCATACTGATCAGTCATCTGCTTCTGCATGGCGTCACTGTAGGGGAATGCCCTTAAGGAGCCGCGCCTCTTCGCCTCCTTACGCGCCAGATTGGCGCCGTCCACCGCATATTTTAAGTTTCCGCCGGTTACTTTGCAGATACCGCAGGAAAGCTTTAATGTACATAAAGGGTAATTCGTTCCCTGTTCCTCAAGGAACAGACGGGAACGCTGCTGATAAGATATGATGATTTTTTCCACATCCACGTCTTTTTCTGTCTGTATCAGGCAGAGGAACTGATCAGAAAAAATATTTACACAGGTCCTGACCTGGGGATCCCTTTTCAAAGCCTCCTCCATTGCCCGAAGAAGGCTGTCCCCGGCTTCCATTCCATAGAAATGATTCACCATCTGAAAATCCGTAAAATCCAGATACAAAAGATAATACGCAAAATCATCTGATAAATTCTGGAGAATTTGATTTGATTCCTGCAGAAAACTTTCATATGGATACATGTACTTTCCCTCCGTTTTATTGTTCTGAATAGCAGGCAGAACTTTTTTCTAAACCGGATTCATTCTACCAGTTACACAATCCATTACAATTATAGCACTCTGCGACAATTTTTTAAATCATTTTACGGTCAATTCTGGTCTTAAACCGGTATTTTTACCAACTCACTGCTAAATTACCCGTCATATGCTGTTTAATATGGCTTTCCATGCCATGCTTCCAGGGCAAAAGAGGGGCATATCAACCAATCACAGCAGAACGTACGCCCGCAGGGCGCGCAAAAACAAAAGCAGGCTCATTTCAGAACCTGCTTCCACTCCCCTTCATCTTCATATAAATAATGCTCATTTACCTCGTCCTTCAGGAACAGCTGGAACATCAGCTCCATTCCGGAGGCAAGCGGCTGAGCCATCAGCTCCGACCGTTTTACCCAGTATACCTCCCCTTCCTCCGAGGAACGAAGCTCGCCCTCAAAATGGCCGGTTTTATAACAGAGGACCACATAGCGGACATCTTCCTCTTCCTGCCACTGCTTCACTCCGCAAAGGACGGGGTTTTTGATCTTAAGGCCGGTTTCCTCATAAACTTCCCGGATTACGGAATCCGTGAAGGATTCCTTTTTCTCCACATGGCCGCCGGGAAAGGTTATGCCGCCCCATTCTTTATCCTTTCTGTTCTGTACCAGAACGTTTCCGTTGCCATCATACACCATGCACATATTGGTAAAAATCGCTTTTTCACTTCTGTCCATTTTATCATCCTGCTTTTTTACTTAATCAGCCGTAACAGTTCATCCGGGGACCGGGCTGTTACAATCAGTATTCAGCCGTTTCCGCATTAAGGCCCGTATCCATGCTGCCCGAACGGAATCCCTTCAAGTCAAGTGTAACATACAGAAAGCCCAGCGCTTCCAGTCTGGAAACCAGATCTTTTCTGTGTGCCAGTACCGCCGGCATATCCTTTTCGTCCACTTCGATTCTGGCAACCTCCCCATGCACACGGATGCGCACGTTATAAAGTCCCAGGCTGCGCAGATAAGCTTCCCCCTGATCCACCTGTTTCATTTTATCCATATTCAGCCTGGTCCCATAGGGGAAACGGGTAGCCAGGCAGGGGGCCGAGGGCCGGTTGGAAACGGAAATCCCATATTCCCCGGCAAACTTACGCACCTCCTCCTTGGTGATGCCAAGAAGGGCCAGCGGGCTGGTAATGCCCAACTCCCGGATCGCCCGGATGCCAGGACGGTACACCGTCAGGTCGTCTGCATTGGTTCCCTCCACAATCACCGGGACGCCAAGCTCCTGCGCCTTCTTCTTCATTTTCTGAAAAAGAAGTTTTTTGCAGCGGTAGCAGCGGTCAACCGGATTGTCTTCAATTCCGGCCTCCGCCAGCTCGTCTACGGACAGAATCACATGGACGGCCCCCATTTCCTTTGCCACACGTCCTGCCACCTCAATATCCTCCGTCGGGTGAAGGGCGGTCTGTATGGTAACCGCATATACTTTTTTCCCGGTCCGGCCTGCGCTGTCACAGGCGGCCTTCAGCAGGAGGCTGCTGTCCACGCCTCCTGAAAACGCCACCATGATATCCTCTCCGGCAAGCTTATCCATCATTTCCGCCAGTTTCTGTCTCTTTTCCTCTGTCCCTTCCATGAATACTCCTTTTAAAAGACTTCCTTTTTGCCGTGCGGCAAATACGCCGGCATGTCTGCGCATCCCCTGTACGGAGCGTGTCCGGACATTTATTCCGCAGGCTGCACGTCCTGTTTTTCCGGACAGGCCGCCTTTATCATTTCATAAACCTCCATAAAGGGGCGTTTATGTTCCCTGCTCAGCCTGGCGGCATCCGCATATTCCGGATAGTATCTGTTTTCCCCCTCCAGCCTGCATACCTTTACGGATGCCTGGCCCAGAGGCGTGCCGACCTGTATTACCTCTCTTGGCAGCACAGTCCTTTCCATACATAGCCTGCGGATGCCGATGGTAGTGGTTTCCGCAAAAATAACCCGTTCCAGCCTGTCCGCATCCTCTTCGGAACAGATAACATTCAGCTGGTAGGCAGGGCGGTTCTTCTTCATGAACACGGGAATGTAATGCACATCCCTCGCTCCTTCTTCAAACAGCCTGTCCATGACATATCCCAGCATCTCGCCGGTGCAGTCATCGATATTTGTTTCCAGCTTGCAGATGGTGTCCTTTCTGCTCTCCTCACCGCGGATCAGCATCGCCCGCAGTATGCTTGGGCGTTCGTAGCTGCGTTTGCCCGCTCCCATTCCTGTTTTCACTATGGTAAAGGCTTCCGGAAGCTTATCATCCGTCTTCACCGCAGCCACAATGGCTGCTCCGGTGGGTGTGACCAGCTCTCCCTGAATTTCCGTCAGCTTCAGCTTCAGCCCGTTGGCCCCGGCAATGTTTGCAACCGCGGGTACCGGTACGGGAATTATGCCGTGCTGGCATCTGACAAAGCCGCTGCCTTCGCAGAGCACGGGCACCACAGCCCTGGTGATATTCAGATTATCCAGGCACACCGCCGCCGCCACGATATCGACGATGGAGTCCACCGCGCCCACCTCATGAAAATGAACCTCCTCCATCGGGACGCCATGGGCGGCTGATTCCGCTTCCGCCAGTATCCGGAAAATGCGGCAGGCAGTTTCCTTTGCCCGGTCTGAAATTTCAGCATGATCTATGATATGAAGGATTTCCTTCAGGCCGCGGTGCTCATGGTGGTGATGGTGATGTCCGTGATGTTCTCCGTGGCTGTGCACTTCTTCGGTGATGCTGTGTTGTTCCCCATGAGAGTGCGCTTCCGGGATGTGGCTGTGCCCTTCATGATCGTGTTCGCCGTGGCTGTGCCCTCCATGATCGTGTTCGTCATGGCTGTGCCCTTCATGGACATGCTCCCCGTTGCCGTAAAGATACTCCATATCATGGTCATGGTTCTCATGCGCCTCATCCAGCACCACATTAAAATCACATACATCCAGCCCTGATTTCACAACCCTTTTGATTTCAACGGAAAAGCCGCTAAGCGGCAGGCTGGAAAGCGCCCTGCGCAGCACCTCCTCGTCAGCCCCCAAATCCAGCAGGGCCGCCACCGTCATATCACCACTGATGCCGGAAAGGCATTCCAAATATAAAATTTCGTCCATTTATGCTCCTGTCCGCCTGCACCCGCAGGCTCCGTTTTTCTGTCCTCTGCCGTATATTATACACCATCACCCTGCCGTACCGCCAGCCTGTTGATCTGCGTCGCCATATAACCTGCGCCGTAGCCGTTGTCGATGTTGAGCACCGCAATCCCGTTGGCACAGGAATTGATCATGGTCAGAAGCGCGGACAGCCCGTGCATATTAGCGCCATAGCCTACCGAGGTGGGCACGGCCAGCACCGGATTGCTCACCAGCCCGCCGATGACGCTGGCCAGCGCCCCTTCCATCCCCGCCACCGCAACCACGCAGTTGGCGCTCTGTATCACATCCAGCCGGGACATCAGCCTGTGAATACCACTCACTCCCACATCATAAATACGGTCCACATTTGAGCCGAAATATTCCGCCGTCTGCGCCGCTTCCTCCGCCACGGGAATATCCGCCGTACCTGCCGTGCACACGGCAATCCTGCCAATCCTCTTCTTCCCTTCTTTTTCAATCTTGAGGATGCGGGAAATCTCATCATACTGTACCTGGGGAAATTCCTTCTTAATCAGTTCGTACTGAGAAAGCGACGCCCTCGTTCCCAGCACCTCCCCTTCTTCCTCATACAAATGTCTGAAAATCTCCTTCAGATGGGCATCCGCCTTGCCGCTGCAGAAAATAACCTCCGCGAAACCGGAACGCAGCTTTCTGTGGGAATCCAGCTTGGCATATCCCATATCCTCAAAAGGCTGACGCTTCAGATAAGCCTCCGCTTCCTCCAGTGACATTTCCCCGTTTTTAAACTGCATTAAAATTTCCTGTGTATCCATTCGTCTTCTCCTGTCTGCCTGTTTTCAACAACTCCGTTCCCTGCAGCCCTTTCAGCTCCACCTGCCTGGTGCATACGTAATCCAGAAGCTCCCGGCTGTGGCTGACCACCAGCATGCCAATCTGCCGCCGCGCCGTCTCCTCCATGAGGAAATTCCATATCTGCCCCTGGGTAATCAGATCCAGCATGCTGCTGATTTCGTCCGCAATCAGATACCTGGTACGCCTTCCCAGCGCCCTGGCAATGCAGAAACGCTGCAGCTCCCCGCCGGACAGTTCCTGGGGAAAGCGACCCTTCCAGTCCTCTTCAATCCCCAGCCCTTCTTCCAGCCTGCGGTCAATGCCGTCGCCCTCCGCCAGCGTTTTGCGCAGGGTGAGGCGGGGGTTCACCGCCCTTTCCGGGTGCTGCCAGACCATCTGCACCGGACAGTAACCTTTTGCAGGAAGCGGTTTCCCATCCACAAGTACACGGCCTGCATCCGGCTGCAGATATCCTGCCAGTATTTTCATCAGCGTCGTTTTTCCATAACCGCTGGGCGCAAGCACGCCCACCCGCTCCCCGGGGCCCACGCTGAGGCTGACGCCCTTGAGCACCGGCGGTTCTCCCTTTTGATAGGAGAAAAAAATATTTTCAGCTTCCAGCATGTCCGTTGGCCTCCTTTACCGCCGATTCCAATCCCTTTCCATGGTGGTGATGGGAATCATCCTCCCTGCATTTGATACAGCGCACCGTACCGCAGCGCACCACCCGTTCCGGAATCTCCCCCAGACATTCCGGAGAGAAATCCGGACACCTCGGCCCGAATACACAGCCTTCCGGCAGATCCTTGACATAAGGCTGTACACCGTCAATGGGAGTAAAGCCGTTCCGGGGCATAGCCCTCCATAAAGCCCTGGTATAAGGGTGGCGCAGAAGCTCCTGGGAGGCAAAATCTCCCACCAACGCTTCCTCCACCGTTGTCCCCGCATAAAAAACGGCGATTCTGTCCGCCACCTCCAGCGCCAGTTCGATATCATGGGTAATCAGCAGCACGCCGTTTCCCGCATCCGCAAACCGCCGGAAATCCTCCATCGCTTTTTTTGCCAGCGCCAGTTCCATGCCCGGGGTCGGCTCGTCCGCTATGATCAGCCTTGGATTTTCCATCAGGGCCGTTGCCAGGAGAATCCGCCGGCTCATTCCGCCGGAACAGGCAAAAGGGTATTTTTCCGCCGTATCCTCCGGCAGGCCATACTGGGAAAAAAGCGCCTGCTGCCGCTTTCCGGCTTCCCGATCCTTCCTTCCTCCACGCACCTGCTTTCCCACCTTCATCAAAGGATCCAGATAAGTGACACTCTGGGGCACCAGCGCAATCTCTTTTCCCCTGATATGCGCAAGCCTCTTTGGCGTCAGCGGCTCCTGAAGGAAATAAATATCCCCGCCGCACCGTGCATTGGAGGGAAGCAGCCCCATGACCGCGTGGGCAAGAAGGCTTTTCCCTGAGCCGCTGGAGCCTACCACCGCTACGATTTCCCCTTCATGCACCGCCACGTTCAGCCTGGATATGACCGGAAGATCCACCTGTCTCGTCCCCTTGTCATACTGCCGGAAGGAAACGGACAGATCCCTGATTTCCAATATATGAAATTTCTCCGAACAGATCATGTTCCGCCTCGCTTATTTCTGAAAATGTATTTTCTTAAAATGTTATTTGTGGAAATGCAGCTTACCCTCACAGTTACTCACAGTTACCGCCAAAGCCTGCCCTATTCCTGCACGCTGGACGGATCCAGCAGCCTCCTGAGCGCATTCCCCGCCACGTCAAACAGCTCTACCGTCAATACCAGCATGACGCCCGGAAGCACGGCAAGCCACCATTTCCCCGTAATCAGGTACCTCATGCTTTCCGACAAAATGACGCCGATGGCAGGCTGCTCGGAGGTAAGGCCGAAGCCAAGGAAGGTGATGCTGGCCTCATGCAGTATGGCATGGGGAAACATCAGAATCAGCCCCACCGCGAACTGGGGAAAAAGATGGGGCAGCATATGCCTTACGGCAATGGTAAGCTTTCCCTGTCCCAGCCTGGCCGCCGACTGAATGTATTCACTGTCCTTAAGCTGCATGACCTCGCTTCGGATAACTCTGGCCAGGGACGGCCAGTGCGTCAGCGCCACACCTAACACCACGCCCTTAAAGCCCTTTCCAAAGGCAAAGGAAACCAGAATCAGCAGAAGGATATGGGGAATTCCCATAATGGTGTCAATCAGGAAGGAAATCACAGCGTCCACCCGGCTCCCCAGCACTGCGGACATGATACCCAGCGCCAGGGCGATGCAGGCGCTGATTCCCGCGGTGCACAGTCCGATGCGGATGCTCATGGAAAGCCCTGTCAGAGTGCGGGCCAGCATATCCCGCCCCAGCCAGTCTGTACCGAACAGATACAATCCGCAGGGACGCAGGTTTTTTACGCTGAAATCCGTCTTTCGCGCTGCATCATGGCAAAGCATTCCGGACAGCGTCACCGTCGCCAGGAAAAGAAGTGCCAGGCCGAAAATCAGCAGGGTTCTTTTTCTCCGGTTCATGAAGGCTCCCCTCCCTTCCTCATACGGGGATCGATCACACCGTAAAGCACATCGGCAATAAAATTACCAAGAAAAACGATGCCCGCCGTCACCAGCGTAATTCCCATCAGCAGCGGCACATCGCTTCCCGTACCCGCCGTAACCGCCGCCTGCCCCAGGCCCGGATAGGAAAAAACCTGCTCCACCAGGACGGAGCCGCCGATGATTTCACTGACGGAAGCGAACTGGAGCGTCATTGCCGGAAGAAGGATGTTACGCAGGCCATGCCTTTTTACCATGGTCCAGGTGCTTTCCCCCCTTGCCCGGGCAAAAAGCATGTAGTCGCTTTCCATGACATCTATCATTTTTTCCCGGGTATGCAGCGTAATTCCCGCAACGCCTGTGATGCTTAAGGTAATTGCAGGAAGCACGGCATGGCGCACCCTGTCAAAAAAGGTCACACCCGACGCCTCCACGCCGATGGGCACGCTTAAGCCGATAGGAAGCACCTTCAGCCACACGGCAAAGACAAGAAGCAGAAGAAGCGCCAGCCAGAACACAGGCGTACTGGAAATCAACAGGGAATAGCCTCTGATCACCCTGTCGATCCAGGTTCCCCGGAAGATACCGGCAAACATCCCCAAAAGCAGTCCCAGGATACCGGAAATCAGCCAGGCGATCACCATAAGGAACAGGGAATTGGCCAGCTTCACGCCGATCACCCGGTTAACCGGCTGTCTGTAAAGCAGGGAGGTTCCCATATCCCCGGAAAGGAAGGCCTTTCCCCAGTTCAGATAGCGGCGTACCGGAGGGGTGTTCACCCCCCAGTACTCCTCCAGCCGGGCCTTCTGCTCCTGGCTCATGGCGCCCAGCGCCGCCTGTCCCACATTGGCCTGAAGCGGGTCAATGGGCGACATGCTTACCAGGGTAAAGGTTACAATGCTCACCGTGACCAGAAGCAGAAGCATTCTTATGAATTTTTTCCCGATTCGTCTTACCAGACGGTTCTCTTTCACGTTTATTTCCACTCCCACTGATCCACATTATTGACGATTGACCATCCATGCCCATGAGGATGGATTTTCTGTCCGGCCACCTGCAGGCCGTCCCTTACATAATAAAGATGATCCACATTACACAGCCATACCCAGGGGATATCCCCCTCCTGGGTAACTCCGGTTTTCCCGTCCCACTGTGCCTTCTGCCACAGCTCATAGGTGGATTCCAGATCCCCTGCCTTCAATGCACCATCCATGTAATTATCCACTGCTTTATTGGAATAAGGAGAATATTCCGCACTTCCTGTGGCCGGAAGGGTATGGTAAATATTATAAAGCTCCATGGGGGTATGCGCCCCCCATCCCCATACCAGGGGCTGCGCCTGCGCCTTATCATAAGCCACATCCCAGCCTGCGCCCTCCGTTGTCACCTCAATGCCAAGCTCCCTTAACTGGTTTGCCAAATCCTCGGCCAGGGCCTGGCGCACCGAATCCCCGGGGGTATACATCACCGAAAAGGCCGCCCTCACCCCGTCTTTTTCCCGGATGCCGTCGCTGCCTTGCTTCCAGCCGGCCTCCTCAAGCAGCTGCTTCGCAGCGTCCGGATCATATGCCACCTGCGCCGATGGATTATACCAGGGCATCTTGTCACATACGCTGTAGGCCGGCGTACCATAGCCATTGAGCACATTGTCAATCATTTCTTCCCGGTCAATCCCTATATTAATGGCACGGCGCACCGCCGCATCGGAGGTTACCGCATTGCCAATGGGTTTACTGTCCCGCTCCTGCGGTGATACTGTGGGAAGGTTAATCCCCCTGTTATCCACGCTGGCCACCCGGAGCAGCTGATAACCGTCAATCACCTGATCCGCATAGGACGCCGCCGTATGCGCCACATCTGCCTGGCCGGCCATAGCTGCTGCCAGCGCCGCATCCTCATCCATGAACAAAACGGTAAGCTTTTTGATTTTGATTTCCTCGCCATAATAATCCGGGTTCGCTTCAAAAATCACCTGCTGCCCCTTATCCCACTGCTTCATAAGGTAACGGCCCGAGCCAATGGGGTTCTGCCCGTAATTCTCATCATAAGCATGCTCCGGCACAATTCCCACAATAGCCATGGTATAAGGCCAGATGGAAAAAGGCGTATTCATGTGGAATTCCACCGTGGTATCATCCAAAGCCACAGCTTCCTTCAGCATGGTAAAATCATTGACGCTGCTGTTTTGTACACAAAGGTTGTAGGTAAAAGCCACATCGGAGGCTGTCAGCGGCTCTCCGTCCGTAAATTTCACATCGTTCCGTATTGTTACCGTCCAGGTAAGCCCATCCTCGCTGACAGAGTAATCCGTGGCCAGATCTTTCCCTATTTTTAAATCTGCCGTGGTAGTCGTCAATGTGCTCTGGATCAGCGGCTCATGCACATGCTCACCCGCACCCCAGCCATAAACAGGATCAAAGCCCGCCTCCGGCTCCGAGGTGGACGGCATGGTTACAATTACGGAATCCTTTGCCTGCCCGGATTCCCCCTGGACGCTCTCAGCCGCCGCACCCTGCGCTTCTGCTGCCTGTCCTGACTGTGCCGGGTCCTGCTGCGCACTGCCGCCGTTTTCCGCACTGCCGCCGTTTCCCATGTTGCCGTTTTCAGCACTGCTGCCGCAGCCGGACAGCGCGGCTGCAACAAGGCTCACAGTCAAAATAAATGCTGCCATTGTTTTCTTTTTCATTTGTCGTTGTCCTCCCATTTGTGTCAGATATTTCTTCCCGGAAGAGCTTCCCGGAAAAACATACGCCTGATTTTATACATGCTGTTTCATCCACACATCCGTTCGGGCGCCAAACAAAAACGGATGCCGTGAAGTATGCTTCCCTTAAGGAATCCAACGCCTTCATGGCATCCATAGTTCCATCATTAAAATTATTTAAAAATGCAAGAAGCACCGCTGCTTCCCAAACGTTCAGCGAATTGTACCTGTATATGCAGAAATGAGGGAACTGTACTTCGGTACATTATATGCATTCTTGGAATGCCGCCCTCCTGCCAGCTACAGTTATTAAGTATAGATCCGCATCCTCCGGCAGTCAATATTTTCCTGCCCGGCCTGATGTAATTGAAAGATATACAGCCCTGTCTGAACTGTTACATGTGATTCATTTTATCACCTGGAGCAGGCTCCAATACAAATGAATTTTTTATGTCTGTTCTGTGAACAAATTATGAATTACGTATTTTGCTTATCCTGATAAATACTGTCCTTTTTCCGGTACTTAATGCATGCCCTTTATCTATTCCATATGATCTCAGGGTCAATATGCGCCAGATCCGCACAGCCCGTATGTGCCATCATCCCTGCAAGCTCTTCCGTAATGGATTCGATCTTTTCCCGCACTCCCTCAGGGCCTTTCTCTCCCAGGGGCCCCATGAGCGCTCTTCCCACACAGACCGCATCCGCGCCCAGCGCCAGCGCTTTCAGGACATCCGCGCCGCTCTCAATGCAGCAGTCCACGAAAACAGGAATCTGCTTCTGTATTACTTTTGCAATAGAAGGCAGGATTTTAAACGGAGGCACTGCGTAATCCATAATTCCATGGTGATGGGAAACCACGATTCCCTGCACTCCCGCCTCCAGGCATTTATATGCGTCCCGCTCACTCAATACGCCTTTTACAATAAACGGCAGCTTCGTCGCCTTTACGAATTCCTTCAGCTCCTCCAGGGATTTCGCCTTCATCTGCATGCCGCAGACGTTATCATAGGTTCCCTTCCAGGAAAAAGCATGATCTATGTCCATTCCAACCGCCAGGACACCGCATTTTTCTGCATGTCTGATCCGGCTGATAATATAATCGTTGTCTTCATAGGGCTTGATAATCTTAATTGTCCGCGCCCCTGTGGCCGTGATTCTTTCCAGCTCCTCTTCATCACCCATGCCGGCCCAGTTTACGGCTCCGGCCAGATGCGCGCCTTCCGCCAGTCCGGCCATCCCTGTCTCATGTACATTATTCAGGTGCGACAGGGCGGCTGTCATTACCGGCGTGGCAAACGTTTCCCCGTAAAGCTCCATTTCCGTCACCGGCAGCTTTCCGTCCAGATGACGCATTTCCAGCAGCAGTGAGTCCATATATTCCCTCGTGATTCTGTTGGAATCTCCGGGGTTGGTTCTTTTTTCTTCTCCCATTTTTAATTCCTCCCTATGTATTTATTGCTTGATAACGAACTTATAAAGGCAGTGAACCTAAGCTAACCTGCTCTGGCAGAACACTCCTTCTATACATTTACCCCTGTTATTTTTCCTGTTTCGCCTTGCTGAATAACATGCAGGTCACAATCACCATACCAACAGATGCGAAAAGAAACACGAAATAAACCGTAGCCACCGGGGTGGTGCTGGTAATTCCCGCAACGTTCGCATACAGCTTGCCATCATGCAGATACGCTGTTGTCTCCCTGCCAGGCATGTAGGAATAACTGTTATAAACATTCTGCAGCTCGTATTCCCGGCCTTCGTACTCCACTACCACCTCGTAATACTTCTGGCTTTTTCCATATACACGCCTCACTCTTTCTTCAGAGCTTACGACGGTTGCCTTCACCTCCGTGTATTCCACGTCAACCTTGTCCATGGCAATCCGCAGAACCACTGCTGCTACGATACACAGTACAGTGATAATACTGCTGATAATTGCTTTCTTCTTCATTTTTTTATTCCCTTTCTTTTTTATTTTAACAGACACAGCGCTTATAACGCCGTGCCCCTCTTCGGCACAAATAACCGGGACATATCCACGCCTTCCAGTTCAAGCAGCTTTATTTTGGCAGGAATACCTCCCGCATACCCGGTCAGGCTGCCATTTGCCCCTACCACCCGGTGGCATGGAATAATAATGGAAACAGGGTTATGCCCCACCGCACCGCCGATTGCCTGGCCCGACATGCTTGTTCTTCCCATCTTTGCAGCCATTTTCTTTGCGATATCCCCATAGGTAATCACCTCGCCATATGGGATTTCACATAAAATACGCCATACCTCCTGACGGAATTTGCTGCCCACAGGCGCTAACGGCAGTTCGTCTGCCACGGGCTTTTTCCCGTCAAAATAGCGGTCCAGCCAGTCCTTCGTCCTGTCGAATACAGGCATGCCGCTTTTTTCCGTCATGCCGTCCATAATGGTATTCCCATGATACTTCTGCCCCTCCAGCCATACCCCCACAAGCTTGCTGCCGGTCAAATCACAGGCCAGGGTCAATAAGCCCACAGGAGAAGGATATGTTGTTGAATAATACATGCTGCTCCCCTTTTCTTCCTATTATAAATACTCTTTCCGCCTAAAAAGTCTTGTCAAACTCCTTCACCTCTTCACGGTGCAGATCATCATTGTAGATATCGGATTCATAATATCTCCCGCCCTTTGCCGGAAGTAAATAACCCGGAATCAGCTCCATTGCCATAAAAGCGGAAAAATTATATCCCTCACAATCCGAAATCCCATACACAGAAGCTTCCTTAAATCCAAACTGCGGATAATACTCCGGCCGGCCGAAAAATAGAATGGCTCCATGACCCTCTGCTTTTGCTTTTTCCAGCATCCCGTTTATAAGCGCCTTCCCAACACCCTTCCGCTGATATTCGGGCAAAACGCTGAGAGGGCCGAAATTCAGGACCGGCAGCGTTATTTCTTCTTTTCGGACCACCGCTTTGCTGCATATAATGTGCCCAACCACCTGCTGCTCCACTTCTGCAACCAGGCTTAAAGACAATATTCCATCCCTGCGGCGCAGCTCATTAACCATCCAATGCTCGTAGGGACAGCCTATTTTACCATTTTCAATTCTTCCAGGATAGGAAAATGCCTGCCTTGTCACCTCTTCCACACGGCGGTAATCCTTTTCTTCCTCCTGCCTTATAAAAATAATCATGTCTCGTACCTCTTTCTGCAAAATATTATGTCTGCCTGTTCTTTTTCGCAGATAAACTTAAGCGAGGTAAACAAAATAAGCAGTGCTACTGTTATTCCGACACCTGCAAATATTCCCTCTGTCATTCTCCCCCTCCCACTTCACTGCTCTGTCGACTCAACCATTTTTCTCAAATCATTATAACAAATATCGGCGTACTACTCCAACACTTTTTCGTTTCCTGCACTTTCTTTTTTCATTTATTCTTCTTATTTTCCAGCATTAATTTCAAACCAGCATACCTGTTCCTGATAACTCACTACAAAACCGCATTTTTCCGCAACTTTTTTTGATGGTATATTCTCTTCATCACAATCCCACAACGGAACATGCTTTCTTGCAAGGACCTGTCCCAAAGTATTTAGTACTAATTTCGTGGATAATCCTTTATTACGGTATCCCTCCAGGGTATCGACACTGATATTATCCATACCGGCATATTGAAAAACAACCATAGCTCTTGCAATTATTCTGTCATTATCAATTGCCGCATAACCAAATCCATTTTGCAAATAACATTCAATGCTTCCACTACTCAACATTATTTCATCCACGATATAATTTATATTGCTGTAATTATTATTGAAAAAGGAATGATCAATCGGAACTATTTGATAATTCTCCCCAAAACTTTTCATCCCCACATTCCCCTCATATTCAAAAACAAGCTGTTTAGATTTGCTAATCTCCTTTCCAACAAATATCTTATCCAGCATTTTTATTAATGCATCCGTATCAGCTCCATACTCAAAAACCGTCAGTTCCTTTTTCTTCATAAAATCTACAATTACTGTATCAACAAACTCTCTAATTTCCGCGTATTTAGCTTCCGGCACAGTACTTCCCATAAACTGAAATCCTTTTTGGTAATCGCTATATACCAGAATAAGCTTGATATTCTCTTCATTATCCACCCATACCCTTCCTGGTGTATGAAAAGCTAATACATTGGAAAAATAAATGCTGCTGGTTTTAATTATTTTCTCACAGGCATTTTTATTATAAGCCTTTAATTCTATCATGGTATTTTCTCCCTGTCATTTACACGCTAAAGCTAATAAAAAGGATTCCCGCCCCGCATACTCCGGGACCCGGAATCCTTTATCCTAACTTTGCATCTGTTCGTGATCAATGATGCCCTCATTCTCCTTTTTATTCCTGTACATACATGCGTCGGAACGTTTAAGGGTATCATTAAGCGTCTTATCCTGCGCCGCATCATAAAAAGCGTAGCCGGCCGAAATACTGATATCAAACCTTCTGCTCTGGCTCTCCTGCTCTGCCATAACGCGGATTTCCCGCAGCATATCCTCTACCTCTTCCTGCGTTACGTCCTGGATCATTGCGATAAACTCATCTCCGCCGATCCGGTACAGCACACATTTGCCATAGATGGCATCCTGTATGATACCGCTGCTGACTCTCAGATAATCATCCCCGCACCCATGCCCGAAGGTATCATTCACATCCTTCAGCCGGTCCAAATCGAAGGAAAGTATGGCCAGCCCCTCTTTTTTTCCCTGCTGTTCCCGGTTGTGCAGATCCACCTCAAAGGCATTCCTGTTTTTCAGTCCGGTAAGCATGTCCGAATTGAATATATCCCTGTAGGAAGGATTGGAAATCCTCCGGAACAGAAGCACCGCAATCACAGCGGCCGCAATGCAGGACATCAAAATCACCACAGGCGTGGCTATTTTCATAAACCGGAAAGCCTGATATTCCGTCCCGGCATCGAATTCGATTCCCAGCACGCCGATAACCTGCTCCCCGTCATGCATCGGAAAATAGGAAATAAAAACAGGCCCCCATGTCGTCTTGTTAATCTGGCCGGGGAACACGGTCTCTCCCGCCATCGCCCGTTTCATGTCCGCAATGCACTCAGGCTCTATGGCATCCCCCACATAACGGAAATCAGGACTGTCTTCAGAAAGGCCATCCACCAGATAAATATAATCACCGTCCTTTGTCACTTTGGCAGTATAAAGATAACGTACCCCCGTGGCCCTTCGCGCAGCTTCCAGAATTGTGTGGGAACTGTCGTAAACCGGCTGCTCCCCGTCCTCTTTTACATTCAGGTCATAAAACATGCTCACATCCAGATAATTTTCCAGGTATTTATGTATGTTTTCAGCCCGTTCCTTCAGCGCAGTAATCATACTGCCGTAGGAAAGACTGTAATTAACCAGGAAAATCAGCCCGCAGGCAAACACCACAATGACAGCCGTCATAAGGAAAACCTGCACATCCACCCGGTTGAACCGAATCTTATGTCCCTTGTTATTATTATTCAAAATTCGTACCCTCTCCTCTTATGTATACTCCAGCCCCTTCACTTTAAGCATTCTTACTGGAATTATAGCATACTGTGGTGAGAATTGGTAATGATACTTGACATTTTTTCATTCTTCTATCGCTCCGCAGGCAGCAGTCCGCCCCGCCTGAGGGATAAATTTCCAAACACGCCCAAAAGCGGCATCCCCGCATAATGGAAATGCCGCTTTTATATTTTTTCAAACAATCATGGAACTCCGCCCTTTCCAACTGACAGGCTGCCCTGCTATTTTCTATCCGGCCGGCATCTGCAAAGCTTATACATCAGCTATACATCCTTCCTGCAAACCCGCCTGCACGTATATACGGCGGCCGCAATTCCCACAAGGCACAGCAGAACCGGAACTGCCGCTATGCTGTAAAGCCGTCCGTTTACGTTGTCCCCAAAGCCTCCGTTAAGCACCATGCTGATTATTGACGCCGCCACAATCGTCTGGGATACTGATTTTTTCCGCATACCGAAGGGCAGGGCAAGAAGGCTGATGCCGCAGAGCAGAACGCCCTCCAGAAGGATCCCCGGCACCGCTTCCGCAGCCATCTGCAGGGAAATATGCTGGGGGACCATGTTTTTCCAGTTGTTAATCAGGGTTACCGATACAATATAAACAAGATTAGACACCGTATACCCCACGAAGGTAATCAGGGAAACAAGCAGCAGCTTGCAGCCCAGCAGTTTTTTCCTGGGTATGGGATAGGTAAACAGGTTCCTGGCGTTACCGGTGTCAAATTCCCCTACCACAACCCTGGCGATGAGCACTCCGGCAAACACAATAAAACACACCCTGTAAAGAACATCGCCTATCAAAAACAGTTCCTGCACCGTGGTAAACGGAAAGGTTCCATCCTCCGCCAGCGTGGAATAACAAATCAACACGACAAATCCCAGGCAGAAAAGCATAATGGAAACCAGGGCTATCAGCGTGCCCGTAAACTTTTCTTTCATAAGTTCCAGCTTCATTAAGTGAATCATTCCCCATCCTCCCCTAACATACCGAAGAAATAATCCTCCAGCGTATCATTTTTGCTTCCCATGTTCAGAATTGCCACCCCTGCCTGCACCAGCAGCCTGCTGATTTCATCAAAGGGCAGATCCTGATAAATACGGAGCCCGGAATCGGAAATGATTTTATAGTTCAGCCGTCCGTATCGTTCCTCCAGCGCAATGGCTGCTTTTCTTACGTCATTCACATGGACCTCCAGATATTGGACCGCCTCTCTGCGGATTTCCTCCATCGGCATCTCTTTAAGCATCCTGCCTTTATTGATAACGCCCACAGTATCCGCCAGCTGTTCGATTTCAGAAATGATATGGCTGGAAATCAGAATTGTGGTTCCACAGGCCTCTTTCAGATGCACAAGCAAGTCCCTGGTCTGCCTTATGCCCACAGGATCCAGCCCGTTGATCGGCTCATCCAGCAAAAGCAGCTTTGGCTTTGCAAGCAGCGCCCTGGCGATTCCCAGGCGCTGCTTCATGCCCAGAGAAAATTTCCCCACGATTTTGTTCTCACAGCCCTGCAGCCCTACCTGCTCCAACGCCTGTTCAATTCTTCCTTCCTCATAAATCCCCATGTACTCACAGTGCAGCCTGAGATTTCTTCCCGCGCTGAGTTTTTCATAAAAACAGGGCGTTTCAATAAGATTTCCCACATAACGCAGATACGTATAGGAATCCGGAAGCACCGGCTCCCCGAACACCCTGATATTGCCGTAGTCCGGCTTTGCCAGGTTCAGGATCAGCTTCATCACCGTGGTTTTACCGGCGCCGTTGGGCCCCAGGAAACCATAGATTTCCCCTTCCTTCACATGCATGGAAGCGTTCTTTACCACTTCTTCATTTCCGTACCTTTTGGTGACATCCTCCAGTACAATCACATCCGACATTTTCTTCTCACTTTCCTTTATCCGGCGGTCTGCCGTTTTTTCTATCTGACTGATAACGATTATACTGTCCCCGGCCATTCAAAAGATAACAAATTCCTTACATTTTCCTGTCAGGCCCCTTACATCTGCACACCCTGCGGAAAAAACAGCGTAAAAACAGTCTCCCTGTAGGGCCTGCTCTTCACACGGATGCTGCCGCCCATGGCTTCCGTCAGCCGCTTGGTAATCGTCAGCCCCAGGCCGCTGCCTTGGTATTTCTTGTTTCTGGAATCCTCCAGCGTGGTCAGCCTTTCAAAAATTTTATCCTGGTTTTCCTCCACAATGCCTTTTCCCCGATCCGTCACCCTGATCGCAAGCCCGCGGTCCTCTCTGGCGACAGAAATCCCCAGATACCGGCCATCCGCGCCGTAACGGAGGGCATTCTGAATCAGGTTCCCCAGAATTCTCTTCATGGCCTGGGCGTCCCCGTTCATATACAGCTCCTCCTCCGGAATGGATGCTTCCACCGTAAAACCCGCATCCTGAAGCATTTCATAATACCCCGCCAGCTCGCTTCGGCAGATTTCACACACATCGATTTTCGCCTTCTCCATCTGCAGCTCGCCTGACTCCATTTTTGCCAAATCAAAAAAGAGCAGCAGCATATCCAGCACATCCCTGGTTTTGGCATATATTTTTTCCACCTTTGTCCTGACGGCAGGCGCAAGGTTTAACTCCGGGGCCAGCAGCATCTCCGCATATCC
This sequence comes from Clostridium sp. KLE 1755, assembly GCF_000466465.2. NCBI lineage: Bacteria > Bacillati > Bacillota > Clostridia > Eubacteriales > Clostridiaceae > Clostridium > Clostridium sp. KLE 1755. The sequence continues at coordinate 71,617 of NZ_KE992777.1, read as the reverse complement.
GTACACCACGGTGAGGGGCGTTTTCAGATCATGGGATATATTAACAAGCATCCGCCGTTCCCGCTCCTCCTGTAGGCGCGCCCTGGCTGTCAGGCTGCCCTGCAGCTCCAGCAGCCGGTTCACCCGGGCCGCCAGCTGACGTACGGCAGGCTCATCCGAGTATACAAGCACGCTGTCCTCCCCTCCCTTTTTCAGGGATTCGTCCAGCTGGTTATTCAGATCTGCCAGCTGTCCCGACAGCTTTCTGTATTTATAAAAATACACAATAAACAACGCGGCAAACAGGCTCCCCGCCGCCAGACATATCACAAGCTTCACTCCGCTTCCCCCGTTCCCATTTTATAACCGATCCCCCAGACGGTCTTAATATAGACCGGCGCCGAGGGGTTATCTTCAATTTTCTCCCGCAGCCTCCGGATGGTGACGTTGATTACATTTTCATCCTTCAGGAAATTCTCATCCCATACCGATTCATAAATCTGGATTTTCGTATAAACCCTGGAGGGATTTCCGGCCAGGAGCCTCAGAATATCGAATTCCTTTGCAGTCAGGCTGATACCTTCCCCACGTTTTTGTACGGTCAGATTACCCAGATCGATGAGCAGATCCCCGATTCGTAACTGCGTCTGCCCGGCTTCGTTCTCCCTTTCCGGCACGCTCCTGGCGTATTCGTTGGCCCGCCGCAGGAAGGCCTTTACCCGGGCCTGCAGCTCAATCACGGAAAAAGGCTTGGTTATATAGTCATCCGCGCCGTATTCCAGTCCCAGCACCTTTTCATATTCCCCGTTTCTGGCCGACAGGATGAGCACCGGCATCGTGCTTTTTTCCCTGATTTTACGCAGTACGGTGAGACCGTCCACCTTCGGCAGCATCAGATCCAGGACTACCAGATCCCAGCCCTCTTTCTCCGAAAAAAGCTGCAACGCCTGCTGGCCGTCCTCCGCCGACGTGATGCGGTAGCCGGGCAGCGATAATGCTTCCTCTATCATGAGCCGGATATCCGGTTCGTCTTCTATGATTAACAGTCTGAATTCCATGGATTCTCCTTTCCCCGCCGTCGCAGGTTCCTCCGGCTTTTTTATTATATCCTGTGCATCTGTTATCAGCAAGTGATTCAGCTCCCCCCTATGTTTAAAAATGTATATTATTGTGAACAATTCTTAATATGGAAGAAAAACCTTTATTTACCTGCCTATATTTGCTATAATCAGATAAGTAATGCCATTTTGGAGCTGTCGGAAAAAGCCCTGAAATGGGACATTACAGGTGGTTTTTTGTGGATACTGGTTCCATAAAACTTCCTGTTTTAACTTAAGGAGGCATAATTTCATGAATTATGGCAAAAGAGGTGCCGCAAAGAAAAAAAAGGCACTGCGTTCCAAATCAAAAAAATGGAGCAAGCGATTTGCTCTTACCTTTTTTAAAGCCATTCTTCTGCTCATTCTGGCCGTGGGAATTATCGGTGTCTGCGGCGGTCTGGGAGTTGTAAAGGGCATTCTGGCGTCAGCGCCGGATACGGATATCGATGTGTCACCCAGCGGCTTTTCCACCTTTGTTTATGATGCGGAGGGCAATCAGATTGCCAAGCTGGATGCGGAAGGCTCCAACCGTGTGCCTGTAAGCATGGACAAGATTCCTGAGAATCTGGCGCATGCTTTCGTGGCAATTGAGGACGCACGTTTTTACGAACATAACGGAATTGATATCAAGGGTATTATCCGTGCCGGTTTCATCGGCCTGACTTCGGGACATTTTTCCGAGGGCGCCAGTACCATCACCCAGCAGCTGATTAAGAACAACGTTCTTACAAGCTGGACAAGTGAAAGTGAAAAAGGCTTTGCGGTCAAGGTAAAGCGTAAAATCCAGGAGCAGTACCTTGCCATCATGCTGGAAAAGCAGATGGATAAGGATAAAATCCTGGAAAACTACATGAACACCATCAACCTGGGGCAGAACACCCTGGGTGTGCAGGCGGCTTCCAAGCGTTATTTCGGTAAAAATGTATGGGAGCTGAATCTCTCCGAGTGCGCGGTAATTGCCGCCATTACCCAGAATCCTTCCAGATATAATCCCATCACCCATCCTGAGAAAAATGCGGAACGCCGGGAAAAGGTGCTGGGCGACATGCTGGAGCAGGGCTACATCAGCCAGTCCGAATTCGACGAAGCGCTGGGTGACGACGTTTATTCCCGCATACAGATTGTAAATGAGGAAACCGGCGAAACAGCCATCAACTCCTATTTTGTGGATGCATTAACGGAAATGGTCATGGAGGATCTGGAAGCTGCAGGCTATTCGGAAACCCAGGCTTTTTCCCTGCTTTACAGCGGCGGCCTGAAGATTTACAGCACGCAGGATCCCACCATCCAGGCTATCTGCGACGAAGTATGCTCCAATGAGGAGAACTATCCCGACGGCACTACCTGGTATCTGAATTACCAGCTGACCATCCAGCACGCCAACGGGGAAACCAATAATTACAGCAAGGAAATGCTGGAGGATTATCTGAAGCAGAACGGAAGCGATAAAAAATATCCCCTGCTTTTCTCCTCCCAGGACGATGCCTATGCGGCAGCCGAGAACTATAAAGCATCCCTTCTTCAGGACGGGGACGAGGTGCTTGCGGAGAAAATTTCCATGACGCCCCAGCCGCAGATTTCCATGACCATTGAGGATCAGTCCACCGGAAATGTGGTTGCCCTTGTAGGAGGCCGCGGCGCAAAGGAAGCCAACCGTACGTTAAACCGCGCCACCTCCACCACCAGACAGCCCGGTTCCACCTTTAAGATCGTATCCACCTACGCGCCGGCTCTTGACAGCGCGGGGCTGACCCTGGCGGATGTATTTGTGGACGCGCCGTTTAACTATGCCAACGGCAAGCCGGTATCCAACTGGTACAGCTCCGGCTACCGCGGAATCTGTTCCCTCCGGGATGGTATCCGCGACTCCCTGAACATTATAGCGGTTAAGACGCTGACCTCCATCAAGCCGCAGCTGGGATATGATTACCTTCAGAATTTCGGCTTTACCACCCTGGTGGAAAGCGAAGAACGTAACGGACAGATTTTTTCCGATATTCAGCAGTCACTTGCCCTGGGCGGCATCACCCATGGCGTTACCAACATGGAGCTGAATGCTTCCTATGCTACTATTGCAAACGGCGGCACCTATATTAAGCCCAAGCTTTATACCAAAATCGTGGATCATGACGGAAATATCCTGATTGACAACACCGCAGGGGAAAGCCGTCAGGTTATCAAGGAAAGCACTGCCTTCCTTCTGACGGACGCCATGGTGGATGTTGTTACCTCCGGTACCGGCACAAGCGTCAACTTCGGCGGCATGTCCATTGCAGGAAAAACAGGTACGACCTCCGATTACAACGATGTATGGTTTGCAGGCTACACGCCTTACTACACCTGCACCACCTGGACAGGCTATGACAATAACGCCAAGCTTTCCGGCAAGAACGGTGAAAGGAACCTGGCGAAAACCTTATGGCGCGCCACTATGAGCAAGATACACGAGAATCTGGAAAACAAGGCCTTTAATGTCCCTGCGGATATCGTTACCGCCACCGTATGTTCCCAGTCCGGCAAGCTGCCGATTCCGGGTATGTGTGATGAGACTCTGAAAACGGAGTATTTTGCCAAGGGAACGGTGCCCACGGAAACCTGCGATGTGCACTATCAGGGAATGGTATGTGAATATTCCGGCCTGCCCGCTACGGAATTCTGTCCTTTCGGCGTGCCCGGTACGGTAACCATGACCCCTGCGCTGGATGCGGCGCTCAGCGGCAATGTTAACCAGAACGCGGACGGTACGGCAGCTAACCAGTGTCCTCATAATGCCGCATTCTTCGCTGATCCCAATGCCAATGCGATAATCGCCCAACAGCAGCTGGAGCTGGATGCAAGGCATATGCTGGCCAATTACGATGCACAGATGGCAAACCTGCAGGCAGCCCTGCAGAACGCGCAGGCAGTGCTTCTCAATGCCCAGCAGCAGGCAGCGGCGGCAACCGATCCTGACAGCCAGGCAGCGGCGCAGAACGCAATCACCCAGGCGCAGCAGGAAATCGACAACCTGAATTCTCAGATTATGGCCCTGCAGAATGCCCATGCGCTTCAGCAGCAACAGGACCAGCAGGCCGGAACGCCCGGCCAGTAAATCAGTAAATACAGTTGGAAAAATAAAAAGTCCCGGGAGCTCCATGGCGGCCATCGCCAATCTCCCGGGACCTTTTTTACCTCTGTCATCCTGCTGTCCGGCAGCTGCATATGCAAACCGCTGCCTGATTTATACAATAATATCGTATTTTGTTATGTCAAACACGGCTTCTCCCGTACAGGAAAAGGCGATTCCATCCGCTTCAAGAGGCGTATACAGCAAAGAGGTCATCGCCTGCTCCCCATCATTCACGAAAAGCTCCAGCGCATATTTATCAAGTAGCACTCTCAGCCGAATACAGCCATCCTTCTGGTCCACATACATGGTCCGGCTGCAGATCATGTCCTTACGCTGCCCGCTGTAGGTTCTGTCTGTGGTCAGCGTCCCCTGATTCACATCATAGCTTACTGTAGTCACATAATCTCCGTCCGAAGCAAGATGAACTGTAAAGGATGAGGCCCTGCGCACATCCACGTCCAGCGTCATATCCAGGACTCTTCCGCTGATTCCGGGAAGCCTGCGCTGGCCGTCCGCCTCACACAGCCTCACATCCCTGCAGGCAACCTCATTCCTGCGGTAATTTTCCAGTTCCCTGACAGGATTCTGTATCAGTTTCCCACTCTTAAGCTTCAGTTCTCTGGGAACAGTCATCATTCCGGACCACTCAAACTCCTCCGGGGTAAGATAATTATCCCAGCTTTGCAGCCAGCCGACCATCACCCTTCTGCCGTCTGCAGTTTCCACCGTCTGCGGCGCATAAAAATCCATCCCGAAATCCAGGCTTTTTGCCTTGCCTCTATGGAATTTACCGTTTTCCTCATCAAAGCTTCCCACAAAATATATGGAATTATGCCCGTTATGGAATTCCAGCCCCTCCGCTCTCATGAACTGCGGCGAAACAATGAGCACATGGCTGCCGTCCAGCGGGAAGAAATCCGGGCACTCCCACATCTTTCCATATCTGCCGCCGTTGGCGTCAAGAATGCTTTTAAACTGCCATTTCACGGCATCCGCCGAAGAAAACAGGGCCAGCTGCCCGCTTCCATCCGCGTCCAGGCTTCCAATTACGGAATAAAAGGTATCTTTTTCCTTCCAGATTCTCGGATCGCGGAAATCCACCACAGAGCTTCCCTCAGGCAGGGCGTCACTTTTGATAACCGGATTGCAGGACAGCTTTTCGTAGTTGACGCCGTCGCCTATGGCAATACTCTGGGTCTGCCTTATTTTATGTGTTCCGTCCTCCTGCAGCCTGTCATAGACGCTGGTATACATCAGGATATGTTTTCCGTCGTGCTCCACCGCGCTCCCTGAAAAACAGCCCTGCCCGTCATATTCCGTGTCAGGCGCCAGGGCGCAGGGAACCAGCTCCCATTTGATAAAATCCTTTGTTTTCTGATGCCCCCAGTGCATGGGGCCCCAGGAAGTGCCATAGGGATAGTACTGGTAAAACAAATGATATTCGCCCTGATACCTGGAAAATCCATTGGGATCGTTGATCCAGCCCACCGGCGGTGTCAGGTGGAATACACATTTCTGTTCCGACGGTATCTGCTCCTTCTTCCCGGCTTCATATTCTCTTGCTTTATCCAATTCTCTGCTCATCTGCGTTCTCCTTAATACTTGATAACCGTTCTTTCTTTTGGCCGCTGCCTGTACTCTGGCCGCCATGCTATCTTGGCCACCGTTCTTTTCTTTCCATCAGCTTTCCGAAGGGCTGATGAGGCTCGGCCTGATACCAGTAGGCTACGGAAGCCACATCGTCCTGTCTCTCAAACAGGCCTCCGTGATACACCCCAATCTGCTGGACAGTCACCTTCAAATCCTCCTCAAACAGGACAGGATCCATGATGTGCCAACGGTAAAAGCTTCTCTGGGGCATCTGGTCGTCGTTGTGGTAATCATTATGCAGAAAGGTGTCATGGTGGGAATAGTACGGATAGCCCAGGAACGGCGTACAATAGGTGTTCTCCACCGTACGTCCGTTCTCCTGCGTGGCAAAGCTCCATGCCCCGCCGAAATAATCCTCCGTCCCGGTTCCGCATATCGTGGGATACTCTTCATCCCCGTCGATATAAAACTTCACCTCGCCTTCCCCATACCAGTAGCGTTCCAGCGTTGTCAGAGCCATATAGGTGCCCACGTACTGCCCGCGTCCCTTAACGCCGTCCAGAATCACATAATCCTTTCCTTTTTCCGTCAGACGCGCTCTTCTCCAGCTGGCATGAAAATACCCGGTATCTTCCGGAAGTTCATCCAGAAGGCAATAATCCACCTGATAAAAGAAAGCATTTACTGTCTCATCACACTGGTTTTCAATGGTGATTTTAGCCTTTTTCCTGAAAGGCATGGGGAAATAACTGTTAAAGCCTCTGGTGGGATTCACCGCTATGGGCATGGAATTTACCGGATAGGACACGCCGAAGCCGCAGCAGAAAAAATCTCCCAGCGGGCTTTCCACAGAAGGGCTTTCTTCCCCGTCCCAATACATACGCAGCACAAGATCCCGGAGAATATAGCGGTTTCTGTCGCTTGTCCTGTCAGTCACCGTAATCCAGATATGCTGTATCACGCCGGGACCGTCTATTTCGGCCAGCGTCACGGTTTCTCCCGGCTCCAGTCCCGGAATACAGGGTGAGCCTTTCCTGGAAGGCCCCAAATCACTGGCCGCCATCCCTCCCTTTCCTTTTTCTCCTGTCCGGTTCTCCCAGTTAATGCTTCTGCTTTTTCCCTTTTTCAGCAGGGGCAGGCCGCTGAGGCTCCCATAAAACATACGCTTTCCCTCCTTAAAAAAGCAGGCAAATCGAACTGCCCGCTTATGTGGTTGAAATGGTTATGAAACGATTCATATTTAGTTGTATGGTATCATTAATGGATAGGGCTTGTCAACATGGAATCGCTTATATCCGGCAAATGTACAGACAGACGGCGAACCGCTGTTGCGCCAAAAGAAATAAAAGACATATCTCAACATTACTTCCTTTCTGTAAAATCTATCATCAATACAATAAAAAGGTAAAATCCGCCGATTTCAGCGGCATATATTTAAATGGAAAGGGTTCTAATGATAAATTCAGACGAGATAAATCAGATTTTAGAAAACTTACCTTTTATCATAGAAAGAGACAACCCTGCAGACTATGATTTAAGTGAAGATGTTTCCAGTATTGTATATTATGTTGATATTTTGTAACTGTTCAGCAGGTCAGCGCATTTACTGCGTTGACCGTAAGAAAGTGATTCAAGAGTGCTAAAATCCATCGCCAAAGGCGATTTAGGATGGATTTTAGCAGTAACTGTGAGGGGTACTGAACAGTTACGATATTTTTAAATGCGGTAATTCAGACGTTGTCAGCAGACATATCGATATCGAATTTATATTGGGGGACTATTTTGAACTGCATGAAGAGGATGCTTTATTCCAATCTATCTTCACCCGGTGCAATTTACAGAAAATATCTGAAGAATCAGAAAAAGAAATCATTCTATACCAAAAACTATAATTAACTGTCTCTCTAGCATTGTCCCTGATTAATATTCCAGGATTGTTCCTGTGAATTGGTGCCATAAACGGACTGCCCCTGCATGGCCGCCCATTTATCCATCTGATTCAGCAGCGCTTTATAACTTTCAGGCGCTGCTGCAATTTTATTTTTCCTATGTAATTCCGGAACCGCGGTTCTCTAATATCAATATTCACCCATATCCTTATACTTTGTCAGAACTGCAATCCAATCGTGTGATTTTCCGGTAAAATCCTCCGGATTTATAGGATAGTGAATATTATAAAGCAAACCGTTTCCGCCATATCGTCCCTGCTTCGTTTCGTCCAGATGCTGTTCATCCACACATACATTGACCACTTCCAGGCACATTAATACATGGGGGCTGTTTTCAGTTATTTCCCGTTCCCATAAATATTTACACTCCAAATTCATGAAGCACTCTTCTATAACCGGTGCATCAACCTTTGACGCTGGTTTTGCAGTAAGTCCTGATAATGCAATTTCGTCATCCTCAAACCCATTATGTTTTATGGTTGCCAGGCAAAGTTCATATACATCAGCAGACGGGAAATTAAGAACCACTTCGCTTTTTTCTTTTATAGTCTGATATAAATGCCCTTTTTTATTGACGCTTGACAATATCGCATAAAATCCCTTTGAATCACCGTTAAAACAAGCCCAGGACTGCAGGCATGCATTCGTTTTCCCATTTGATTTATATGATGTGGCTACAAATAAAGGAGAAGGAATTGCCGTTACAAAATCCATCCAGGAAAAGCCATAAGTTTCTGTTTGAGCCATTGACTGTGGGACAGATGAATATTCTTTTTTCATTTTGACTTGCTGTTGTGTCTGCCATTGCCTGCACTGCTCAATTCTTTTTCCATTGTCTCCCTCTTCCTCGGCATATGCAAACTGATTAAGCACTTCGCAGGGGAACTCCGGACAGCTGCCGCAATGCTCCTGTTTTCTCCCTTCACAGCATGATTTTAAAGGACAGGCATCGCCCCAGAAAGGCTTGTCTATATTTACACATCCTTTACATCCCATCTGTTCCCGGTACTTGCACTCACTGCACAGCAGGCCGCATCTTGATTCAATCATAATTTTATACCTCCTATCTGCACACAGAATAACACAAGTAACACGACAACAGTATGTCATGTTACTTGACAAAATTTTATGCCATATATATTTTTTCTGTTTGCCCGGATTCATTCTGATTACTATATGCTTTTTCCTTTGATAACTCTCCAAAAACAAAAAATAAAAAAAATGAAATTTATTGTTGACAAAACAGATTTTGTCATGCTATACTAGCTTTCGGTGACAGCGAGAAACACCTCGCAGGACACCGGAATGCTGCTGTGGCTCAGTCGGTAGAGCGTCGCATTGGTAGTGCGGAGGTCACGGGTCCGATTCCCGTCAGCAGCTTATGAAAAGCCCGTAGGTTACGGGTTTTTTTCATGTCATCAAATAAAACCACCTGAATTCAGGTGGTTTTATTTGATGAGCATTTGAAAAACAAACATATTTAAGCCGCCATTATAAAGGCAACGGCTTCCTGATAAATGAAGCGCATTTATTTACATTGCTTCTGAATCTGCTCAATGTTTGATTCCGTCAAGAAGATCCAGGCTATTCCTATTTTACCACCTGATATGCAATATAAGAATCGTCCTCAAAGACTACCTCCATATGCTTTTCTATCCACTCCCACGGAAAATCCTGCGTATTCATCTCATACGGCCACACCAGTGCCTCCCCTTCCGGCCCGGTCTGTACCTTATCCATAAGCACATAATCCGGCTGCTCATAATCCATTACCAGTTCCTTCCCTCTGCATCTGCGAATATGGAAATACAGATTCAGCCTGGCGTATACGTCGCCTACAAGAACCGTATCCACTTTCTGCTCATCAAGCTGTTTCAGGGCCGCATAAATATGATTATCCCTGCTGTCATAGCCCGCATTATATTCAGGCAGCCTGCAGCTGTATACCAAAAATAAAATACCAGCCGCCGCAAACACAAAGGCCGCCCATTTGCCCACACGCGCCGGGACTTGCACCCCTTTTCCTTTTGCCGCAAGGCTGCGCACGATATCAGCCACGGCATACACCATCAGCACAAACAGCATTGCCAGAACGCTTCCCATATAGGTAAAAACCCGCAGATACGGGAACACACACTGCACCGTCAGAAAAACCGGCACCATAACGGTCAGAACCACCGTATAAAGAGCGAGGAAAAACACAGGCATATCCTTCCTCCAAAATGCCCTGACACCCAACAGAAGCGCAAGAACCAGCCCTGCCGCTGTCAGCACAAGTAAAATACGTCCGCCGTTTGGATACACCTGATTCGCAACCCGCTCCAGGTATTGGATAAATTCACTGTTAAAACGGCTTCTGTCAATGCTCTGAATATTCGGATCAGAAAGCATCGCCTGCATGCCCCTGGAAAAAGCGGCAAACGGATCGTGCAGCAGCACATAAAAATGCCCCTTCCCGAAAAACGGTCCCGCTTCCTCCTTTACAAGGAAATTGGAGCCAATAGCAAGCCAGATAATCGTATACAGCCCAAAGGTTGCCAAAGCTGCTGCCAAAGAAGCCCCTATCAGCCGGAACAACGTCTTGTATTTCCCTGAAAAAAGGAGATACAGCCCTCCTGCCATGCACACCGGAACCACCCAGTACAGATTGCTGGCAATCGTATAAAGCCCGCCCGTTAAGCATGCCGCAAATCCTACATAATACCAGAAGCGTCGGTCTATTTTCCGCTCTTTTATTTCCCTGCCGCTTATTTTCTGCAGTTCCTTTATCCCGCCTGCATCCGGTACACAGATTTCATAAAGGCAATTCACCGCTGCCAGCAGGAAAAAACCGGAAAGCGCATAGCCTCTCCCCTGGGCCGCCTGCTGCACCACATTATACATTGCCGCAAACAGCGCGGCGCCCGCCGCAGCCAGATTGGCAGGGG
>NZ_KE992777.1:44065-60863 GCF_000466465.2 Clostridium sp. KLE 1755 | reverse complement strand
CCCCGCCGCAGCCAGATTGGCAGGGACAGCCTTGCGCAGAATACGGTACAAAAGCAGCAAGCTGCCCAGGGAGGCCAGGAAGGAAATTCCCCTGAGCCCGATATAAGGGCTTCCCAGCTTGTTCAGGACCGCCGACAACGCAGAGAAAAACACATGGTTATTCGGCAGCGGCCAATGAATCATGGAATAGATTACCCCTCTGTCAATAAAGTTTTCATAGGTATAAAGTTCATCGTACCAGGGCGGAATCGAGAACATACGCCATAGGTAATAAATCCCCATCCCGCAAAAAAGCAGGCAGAACAGGGCATTCTCCCTGAAAAATCCCGCAGGGCCGCGTTTTCCGACATCCTCGGAAGCCGTTGCCGTCTTGGAAGCATTTGCAGCCTCGGAAGCCGTTGCAGCCTTGGCGCCTTTGCCAGCTTCAGCGGCTTTGGTATTCTTTTTATTCTTCATTTCCAATCACCCAATCATTTTATTCTGCAGCCGTACCGCTTCCCCCGGCCGCTTTGTTTCTTTTTACAGTATGGACAGAAAAAACCGGCAGCCTCCTTTACGCTCCGGATAGCTGCCGGTTTTGTTTCCGCTTCCTGCACTGTCCGGCACGGTCTGCCGCATGGCGCAATTATATCATATCTTTTTCCATTATTCCAGTTCGCTCTTTCCTGTATACAGCTCGTAATATCTGCCCTTCATGGCAAGCAGGTCGTCATGGCTTCCTCTTTCGATGATCTCGCCGTGCTCCAGCACCATAATGGCATCGGCATTGCGAACCGTGGAAAGACGATGGGCAATGACCAGGGTGGTACGCTCCGCCATCAGACGGTCCATCCCCTTTTCAATATGTTTTTCCGTCCTGGTATCCACGGAGCTGGTCGCTTCATCCAGGATGAGAATGGGCGCCTTGGAAATCGCCGCCCTGGCAATGTTCAGAAGCTGCCTCTGGCCCTGGCTTAAATTCGCCCCGTCACCCTCAATCATGGTATCGTACCCCTTATCCAGCCTCATGATAAAGGAATGGGCGCTGGCCGTCCTGGCCGCCTGCTCCACCTCCTCATCCGTGGCATCCAGCCTGCCGTAACGGATATTTTCACGGACCGTCCCTGTAAAAAGATGGGTGTCCTGAAGCACCATGGCAATGTTGCGGCGGAGGTCATCCCTCGAGATATTTTTGATATCCACATCGTCAATGGTGATTTTGCCCTTATCAATGTCATAAAAACGGTTGATAAGGTTGGTAATCGTTGTTTTTCCGGCCCCCGTAGAGCCTACGAAGGCAATTTTCTGGCCTGGCTTTGCATACAGGGAAATATCCTTCAGAATCGTTTTATCCGGGTTGTAGCCAAAGGTCACATCCTCCAGCCGCACATAGCCTCTGCAGTTCGTCAGCTGCACCGCCTCCGGTCCGTCCTCCGGCTCCGGCTTCTCATCCATAACGGAGAAAACCCGTTCCGCACCGGCCAGCGCGGAAAAAATGGTATTCATCTGCATGGAAAGCTCATTAATAGGTCTGCTGAACTGCCTGGAATAATTCACAAACACGGTAAGCCCGCCGATATCAAAACCCCTGAGCACACAGAGGATGCCGCCGATACAGGCTGTCAGTGAATAGCCTACCTGCCCCAGGTTTCCCATGACAGGCCCCATGATACCTCCGAAAAACTGCGCCATAATCTGCTTATCCCGCAGATCATAATTTAAATAAGAAAATTCCTCCTCCGCAATCTCCTCATGGCAGAATACCTTGACCACCTTCTGTCCCGTTACCGTTTCCTCAATATAGCCGTTCAGCGTTCCCAGCGCCGCCTGCTGCGCCTTGTAAAACCTGCGGCTGCGCATGGTGACAAAACGCGCTGCCTGCATCATCAGCGGCACCGTAACCACGGTAATCAGCGTCAGCCAGACATTGGTATATACCATCAGGCAGAAGGTGCCGATAACATTGATCATACTGGAAATGATCTGGACCACGGTATTGTTCAGCATTTCCCCCACCGCATCCACGTCGTTGGTAAAACGGCTCATAATATCACCGTGGTTGTTTGTATCATAAAACCGGACCGGCAGCTTTTGAATTTTTGCAAACAGCTCATTTCTTATTTTAAAAATAGCATGCTGGGATATCCCAATCATCACGCGGGACTGCAAATACTGGGCAACGATTCCCACCGCATAAATACACGCCATAATCACCAGGGAATGCAGCAGCTTATCCGCGCTCCCATTTGAGGAAGTCAGGCTGTTTATGATGGGACGCAGCATATAGGAACCGGCCAGCATGGCAATGGTATTAATTATGACACATGTAAAAACCAGCGCAAGCTTGTATTTTTCCTCCTGGATATAGGAAAGCAGCCTTTTTATGGTTTTTCCCGCATTCTTCGGCTTGCCTCCGGGCATCCGCCCACGGCCTCTTCCCGGCCCGGGGCCTCCAGGCCTGGGTCCGCCGGGACCTTTTCCCTGTGCGCCGGCCTGCTGCGCCGCATAGGAATATTTTCTAATCAACGCTTCTTTTCTGGCCTCGTTCATGATGCGCTCACCTCCCTGTCCATCTGGGAATAGTAGATTTCCTGATAAGCCTCACAGCCGGCCAGCAGCTCCTCATGCCTGCCAAGCCCTACAATCTTTCCTTCATCCATTACCACGATCTGATCCGCATTCATGACGGAGGTGATGCGCTGCGCAATGATCAGCTTGGTGGTATCCTTCAGCGTCCCGGTAAAGCTTTCCCTGATTTTTGCCTCCGTTGCCGTGTCCACCGCGCTGGTGCTGTCGTCGAGAATCAGGATTTTCGGCTGCTTTAAAAGAGCCCTTGCGATACATAACCGCTGCTTCTGGCCGCCGGACACATTGACGCCGCCCTGGCCCAGCTGGGTCTGATAGCCATCGGGGAAGGTTTGCAGGAAGGCATCCGCCTGTGCCGCTTCCGAAGCCGCACGTACCGCCTCCTGCGAAGCTTCCTCGTCGCCCCACATCAGATTCTCCTCAATCGTACCTGAAAAAAGCACATTTTTCTGCAAAACCATGCCCACGCCATTTCTCAGGTTTTTCAGGGAATAATCTCTCACATCCACGCCGTCCACCAATATCCTTCCTTCATCCGCATCATAAAGCCGGGGAATCATGGAAACAAGCGTTGTCTTGCCGCAGCCGGTGGAGCCGATTATCCCCACCGTCTGGCCAGGCTCTATGGTCAGGCTGACATCGTCAAGCACCTTCTCCTGGCTGTCCTTATAATACCGGAAGGAAACCTGCTGAAACTCAATCCGCCCCTCCTGCACCGTTTTTGATGTCTGTTTTGCATTCTCGTCCGTCAAATCGATTTCCGTATCAAGGATTTCGTTGATTCTCCTGGCGCTGGCAACCGCCCTGGAGCTTTGCAAAAAAACCATGGCCAGCATCATCAGTGACATGAGGACCTGCACGATATAGGTAGTAAAGGCTGTCAGGTTTCCTACCTGCATATCCCCCACAAGCACCTGCTTTCCGCCCATCCATACCACTGCCAGCGTGGTTGCGTTCATAAAAAAAGCCATGAGGGGCATCTGCAGGATAACCACCTTGAAGGCCCGCAGGCTGGAATCCTTTAAATCCTCATTGGAATCGGAAAAACGCTTTTCTTCATATTCCCCTCTGACAAAGGATTTAATAACCCGCACATTCTGCAGCGTTTCCTGGATATTGGAGTTAACCTTATCCAGCTTCTTCTGCATGATGGTAAACCTTGGGAAAGCCGTCCTCATAATGATTGTAATGGCAATGATCATGACCGGCATGATAACCAGAAATACCCTGGCCAGCCTTGCGTTCATGGAAAAAGCCATGATAATGGCTCCGATGAGCATTCCCGGGGCGCGCAGCATCATCCTTAACCCCATCATAATCAGGTTCTGTACCTGCGTGATATCATTGGTCAGCCTGGTCACAAGGGAACCGGTGGAAAAAGCATCAATATTTGCAAAGGAAAACTTCTGCACCTTTTTAAAACAGTCATTCCGCAGATCAGCGCCGAAGCTGATGGATGCCTTGGAAGCAAACCAGGCCCCGCCGATCCCGCCGCCCATCATAATGAAAGCAATAGCGATCATCGTCAGCCCCGTTCCGATAATATAGGGCACATCCCGGTTGGCCGCGCCCACATTGATAATCCTGGCCATATAGGCAGGCAGGATAACCTCACCGGCCACCTCTGTAATCATAAGAATCGGCCCTAAAATAAACGCATACCAGTAGGGCTTCACGTACTTCAGATACCGTTTCATTTACTGTCCTCCCCGTCCAGGCGGCTGTTCTCATCTGCCATATTTTTATAAGCCCGTTCCATAAAGTCCAAAAACTGCGCCATTTCTTCATCCGTAAAGCCATCAAAAAAGCACCGGTCCGTCTCCTCGAAAATAAGAAAGCTTTTATGGATGACCTCCTTCCCCTTTTCCGTCACGCTTACCTGGTTGATCCGATTGTCGGCTTCATCCGCCAGCCGGGTAATATAGCCTCCCTTTTCCAGCTTCTTCAAAGACACTGCTATAGCGGCCGCCGAAACATCAAACTTCTCCGCCAATCCCACCTGGGAGCAGTTGGGATTCCTGTACAGCTCCATTAAAAGCCTGTGCTGCGTGGGATACACCCCCGTATGGCAGACCTTCCTGTCCAGATAACGCCGCAGCATGGTATCCACCCTGCGGAACATCCTGATTGAATTGTGCGCCAATTCCTTTCTTTCCATCTTTTTCCGGCCGCCGCTCCTGCACGGCCCCTCCTTTTCTCCATTAGTCTGCCAGTTTCTCCTGGCAAAGGTTAAAGTTAATGTGTTAACCCTTAAACCAATTAATAGTTATCTAGTTAATAATTTTAATTATAACTATAATAAAAGTCAAGCATATCTCCAATAATAATATGGAAAGAACAGATAGCTGCAGCCTGTGATAAACAATATCAGGAATCGTTCTTGTATTTGAACTAGATATAGTATATAATGGACTCAATTCGGCAAAGAAAACACTACTTTTAGTGCTGCAGCTATCTCCGTCCGCTATCTGCAGCAGCGGCCGGAGCCTGCCACACCAGATATGGTTTTAAGCAATCATACATAAAAAAAAACGCCGGCCGCCGGAATTTTTTTACCAGGCGGTCCCGTTTAAAGGAGACAGAAATGGAAATCACAAAGCGCAACGGCCGCAGCGAAACCTATGACGGCCATAAAATCATTACCGCCATGAAAAAGGCATTTGAAAGTACCGGAAGTAATCCCGCCCCCTCTGTTATGGCGGATCTGCTTCATGCCGTAGAGGAAGGGCTTTACGAACAGAATATCACCAGCGTGGAAGGCATCCAGGATCAGGTGGAGCGTACTCTGATGGAACAGGGCTTTTTTGCGGAAGCGAAAAATTATATTCTCTACCGCCAGAAGCGTTCCCTTCTCCGGGATGCCAGGGCCGCCCTCAGCCAGTCCGCCTCCGACAGGAAGCTGGAACAGGTTTTCAGAAAAATACAGAAGGATTTTCCCCAGGAGGAGTATTCCCTCCTGCATCTTTCCGCCAAGTACACCGCTTTTTCCAAACCTGACATGAAGCCGGAGGAAAAGCTGTCCGCTCTCATAAAAGCTGCCGTGGAGCTGACTACCCAGGAAGCCCCGCGCTGGGAGTTCATTGCCGCCAGGCTTCTCAATTACCAGAGCCGCCAGGCCATCGATGCACGCATGGAAGAAGCGCGCATTACCTGCTTTTATGAAAAGCTGCGCTATCTCACCGATCAGGGCTTGTATGGAAGCTATATTTTAGAACAATACAGCCGGGAGGAAATTGAGGAAGCGGCGCTATTTCTGGATGACAGCCGGGATGAGCTGTTCACCTACGCAGGTCTGGATCTGCTCCTCAAGCGGTACTGCATCCGCACGAAGCACCATATTCTTCTGGAAACGCCCCAGGAAATGTTCCTTGGCATCGCGCTCCACCTGGCCATGAAGGAAAAACAGAACCGGCTTATCTGGGTCAGAAAATTCTATGACTGCCTCAGCCGTATGGAGGTGACTATGGCAACTCCCACCCTCTCCAATGCGCGTAAGCCTTACCATCAGCTTTCCAGCTGCTTCATTGACACGGTGCCTGACAGCCTGGATGGAATTTACCGCAGTGTGGATAATTTTGCCCAGGTCAGCAAATTCGGGGGCGGTATGGGGCTGTACTTTGGAAAGGTGCGCGCCACCGGAAGCTCCATCCGCGGCTTTGAAGGTGCGGCAGGCGGCGTCATCCGCTGGATTAAGCTGGTAAACGATACCGCTGTGGCTGTGGATCAGCTGGGCATGAGACAGGGAGCGGCTGCGGTCTATCTGGACGCCTGGCACCGGGATCTGCCTGAATTCCTGCAGCTGCGCACCAATAATGGGGATGACCGTATGAAAGCCCATGATATTTTTCCCGCGGTCTGCTATCCCGACCTGTTCTGGAAAATGGCGAAGGAGAATCTGAATCAGGACTGGTATCTCATGTGTCCCCATGAGATACTCACCGTAAGGGGCTACTCCCTGGAAGACTATTATGGCGGGGAATGGGAAAAACGCTATCTGGAATGCATTCAGGACTCCCGTATTTCCAAACGCGTCATTTCCCTGAAGGAAATCGTCCGCCTGATTCTGAAATCAGCGGTAGAAACCGGAACTCCTTTTACGTTCAACCGGGATATCGTAAACCGCGCCAACCCCAACAGCCACCGGGGCATGATTTACTGCTCCAATCTGTGTACGGAAATAGCGCAGAACATGTCTCCCATCGAGACTGTCAGTACGGAAATCAAATCAGAAAACGGGGATACCGTCATCGTCACCACAACCCGCCCCGGGGATTTTGTTGTCTGCAACCTGGCAAGCCTCTCCCTGGGTAATCTTCCTGTGGAAAACGACGCCTGCCTTTCTGATGTGGTAGCCACCGCAGTGCGCGCCCTGGACAATGTGATCGATCTGAATTTTTATGCCCTGCCCTATGCCAAACTGACCAACCGCCGTTACCGCAGCATTGGCCTGGGCGTCAGCGGCTATCACCATATGCTGGCCAAGCGTCAGATTCCCTGGGAAAGTGAACAGCACCTATCCTTTGTGGATGATGTCTTTGAACGTATCAACCGCGCTGCAATCGCTGCCAGCTCTGCCATTGCCGCAGAAAAAGGCAGCTATGAATACTTTGAAGGAAGTGACTGGCAGTCCGGCGCCTATTTTGACAAGAGAGGCTATACCTCCCCCGAATGGGAACAGGTACGGCAAAACGTGGCTGCCCATGGCATACGGAACGCCTATCTGCTGGCGGTGGCTCCCACCAGTAGCACCAGCATCCTTTCAGGTACCACTGCAGGTCTGGATCCGGTGATGAAACGGTTTTTCCTGGAAGAAAAAAAAGGCTTTATGCTGCCCCGTGTCGCTCCCGAGCTGTCCATGAAAACCTACTGGTATTATAAAAATGCCCATCTCATTGACCAGAGCATGAGTGTCCGCGCCTGCGGCGTGCGGCAGCGCCATATCGACCAGGCGCAGAGCATGAACCTATATATCACCAATGATTATACCCTCCGCCAGGTACTCTCCCTCTATGTGCAGGCCTGGGAATGCGGAGTAAAAACCATTTATTACGTACGCAGCAAATCTCTGGAGGTAGAGGAGTGCGAAAGCTGCTCCTCCTAAGTAAAAGGCCCCGGCGGCCAGACGGCTGATAAGCGGCTGAAATAAACAGAACCGGCCATATCCCTGCCGGACAGAAAGGACAGAAGCATGAACGAATTAAGGAAAAAACCCCTTTTTAACCCGGAAGGAGATACGGATGTGCGTCTCCGCCGGATGATTAACGGCAATACCACAAACCTGAACGATTTCAATAATATGCGTTATCCCTGGGTCAGCGACTGGTACCGCCAGGCCATGAATAATTTCTGGATCCCCGAGGAAATCAACCTTTCCACAGATGTAAAGGACTATCCCCGCCTGTCCCCTGCGGAACGGACAGCCTATGATAAAATCCTGAGCTTCCTCGTCTTCCTGGACTCCATCCAGACCGCCAACCTGCCTCATATCGGCGAGTATATCACCGCCAATGAGGTGAATCTCTGCCTCTCCATCCAGACCTTCCAGGAATGCGTGCACAGCCAGAGCTACAGCTATATGCTCGACACCATCTGCAACCCCACGGAGCGCGATGCCATCCTCTATCAGTGGAAGGATGATGAACACCTTCTTCGCAGAAACACCTTTATCGGGAACTGCTATAATGAGTTCCAGGAGCACAGGGATTCCTTTACTCTCCTTAAGGTTATGATGGCCAATTTCATTCTGGAGGGCATCTATTTCTACAGCGGCTTCATGTTCTTCTATAACCTGAGCCGCAATGGCAAAATGCCCGGTTCCGCCCAGGAAATCCGCTATATTAACCGGGACGAGAATACCCATCTGTGGCTTTTCCGCAATATCATTCTGGAACTGCAGAAGGAAGAGCCTGAACTTTTTACGCCGGAAAATATCGCTGTCCTGAAAGAAATGCTGGAAGAAGGCGTCCGTCAGGAAATTGACTGGGGCCATTATTGTATCGGCAACGCCATACCCGGACTGACAAAGGATATGATAACAGACTATATCCATTATCTGGGCAATCTGCGATGGACCAGTCTCGGTTATGAACCGCTCTACCCCGGGCATACTGCCGAACCGGAAAGTATGGCCTGGGTCAGCCAATATTCCAATGCCAACATGGTCAAGACCGATTTCTTTGAGGCAAAAAGCACGGCCTACGCCAAAAGTACGGCTTTGGTGGATGATCTGTAAACTGGAGTCAGCACATCAGATAAGTACATGCGGGCAGAGGTTCCTTCCCGGAACCTCCGCCCTGTTTTATTCTCATTTCAATAATGCTTTTAAGCAAGCTGCAGCGGAATTCTGTATTCCTTCTCCGCCGTCAGGGTATTTACCACGGCTTCCCCGCCATCCGGCAAATCCGGCCATGTTTCAATGTAAACAGGCATATTTCTGTCGAGGCGGTGGATAACAAGCTCCACCTTCTCCGGAAAATCAAACCTTTTCAATCCAATCTCCCAAAGCTGTCCGGTATAAAAATGATCCCCTTCTTTGGTTCCGTTGATAAAAAGCTCCAGGCTTTCCCCCGTATAATCCAGCTTCAGGAACACATCCTCCGGTATTCTTCCTCCGAAGAAGCCCTGTTCCCGGTAAATGCCGTCATATTCTATCTCCACCTCATACCGGGTACTGTCTGCGTCCCTGTATTCAGTCATTTTACAACGCAGGGGCTGTGGCTTCGGGCTGTTTGACATTGTATAAATGGTATAAATTCCCTCCGTCCTGCTTTTCTCAAATCCTTCCGGACTCTGCGCCAGCTCCGGATAAGCTGCAAATTCCACTGTTTCATTGGCTTTCGGACGGTACAGGATATCGCAGCCCTGCTCCCTTTTAATCACGGGATATCCGCATATGAGCAGATGCTCTTCCCCTCCAGCCTCTATCTTCCAGGAATGCAGCGCCTCCTGCCTTGACAGGCATACAAGCTCGTTTTTCCCCGGTTCTCCCGTCACTTTGAAATCCGGATCCTTTCCGTAAAAGCAATAGCGGTTTCCATCGCCCCTGTGAAGAACGCACAGCGGTGTTGCATTTGCGCAAAGCAGCTCCGCGTTTTCTCCAATGGGAAAATGAAATGGATAGAAAAAGTAATCTCCGTCATGGATGTCCTGCGCTTCGAACTGAATACACTCCCCGGGAAGCTCTGCCTTTAAGGTAACTGCGTTATGTTCCGCCAGTTTTTTTCTTCTCTGATAATTATTGACAAACAGATATCCGCTGCTGCCATTCCGCCTTACTGCTGTACGCAGGCGGGATACATCATTGGGATCCTCCGGATTTTCCTCCGTAAGATAAGTATCCATCCTGCAGAACTCTTCACCGAAATCATGCAGAAACATGGCATATAATTTCAGCTCCAGCGCAGTGTCGGATATTTGCCCGTATTCTCTGATCGGCGCATTAAAATCATAGGAATATTCCGGAAGGTCATTGGGATATCCCGTTTCCCGGGATTCCTGCAGCGTACTTCGCTTTCCATGAGGATTAGTGCCTCCATGATACATATAATATCCCAGCAGGTTCGCTCCGCAGCCAAGCTTCGTCAAAGTCATTGCGCCGATATCCCGGTTAGAAGCCACCGGCCTTCTGTGTTTTGTTACCTGGATACCGCCGCCCAGCTCCGCTGTCAGATACGGGAATTTATCACATGACCAGGTCAGGTCCTCCCCTTTTCTCTGATCGCTGCCGATATTGCGGTCATTGCGTTCCCGGGTAAATACATAGTTCACACTTGGCTCAATCTCTGTAATTCGCGGATCCCAGGGCGCATCGCAATAGCCTCCCAGCACCGGCAAAAGCCCGCCGGTTGCCGCTCCGCCCCAGCCAGTCGCGGTATAATAGGGTACCTCAAAACCGGCCTTCACAGCCAGCTCTTTCAACCGGCGCATGTGCGCTTCCCCGTCTTCTGCCTGCAGCCCGCCGCAGTGCCCATATTCATTTTCAATCTGTACTCCGATGATCGGGCCGCCGTCCTTTAAAAGATATCCTTGCACCTCTTCAAAAACTCTATTATAATAAGCTTCTACACAGGCAAAATATCTCTCATCATTCGTACGCGGCTCATATTCTTTCTGCAACAGCCAGTCTGGAAAGCCTCCATTGCGTACCTCTCCGTGGCACCACGGCCCGATTCTCAGGAAAATCAGAACCCCGCATTTATCCGCAGCCGCCAGAAATTTCCGAAGATTCCTGCATCCGGTAAAATCATATCTTCCTTCTTCCTCTTCATGATGTATCCAGATTACATAGGTTGATACCACATCCACGCCGCAGGCTTTCATTTTATACAGCGATTCCTCCCAGTAACGATCCGGGTATCTGCTGTAATGGAACTCTCCCATCACCGGAAACCATGGTCTGCCGTTTCTGGTTAAATACTCCGGAGTCCAGCCAAATACTTCTTTCGCATTCAAATGCTTCACCTTTCCTTCTACTGCAGCGACGGCCATGCAAAATCAATGCCCAGTTTTTGCTTATTTTTATGGAATTTTTCATTCTGGAACTCATACAGCTGGTCAAATCCCATACTCTTTATCTGATCGATTGCCTGCTGGTATAGCTTCTCGCATTCTTCCTCACTGGAAGCCATAATCATCTGAGGCTCAGCTGATTTCCAATATTCATCAATCGATGCCTTAATCGCTGCCAGATCCGTTCCCGCCATCGGGTTAATGTCTGAAAAACACTTGTCATCATACAACTGCGCATCTTTATCGCGCTCCATATTGATACGGTCTTTTTCCAGCTCATTTTCAACATTCAGATTCTCATATTTCTGAATGATCGTATAATCCATGGCAAAACTCAGATTCATATTATATTTGTTATAAGCGGCGTTATAATCGTCTTCATATTCCTTCACCGCCTCTTCTTTCCTTATGGCTTTGCCGTCAACAATATCATAACAGCCGCAGCCATATTCCTCATCCAGAGCAGCTTCTTCCTGCGTCAGGTAGGAGAATAATGAAATAATCCTGTCCGGATGCTCCGCACTTTTTGTAATCATTGTGGTTGTCCAGCCTGCCGCATTAATGGATGACAGATAGTGCTGGTTGCCCGAATCACCGGTTGTAATAGAGCCGCAGTAAAGCATTTTCGCATTGGGATCGCTCGAATAGAGAGCGGATCTCGGCTGCTTAACCGTCATCCAGCCCTGCGCCATAAATACCTGGCCGCTGGCCACCTTCTGGTCACGCTGTGTCTGATCCTGGGTAAATTCATCTGTAGTAATCAGGCCTTCCCGGTACAGCCTGTTATAAAACTTCAGAGCTTCCAGGTATTCCGGCTGCAGCTTGATATCCTGAAGGTTCCCTTCCTTATCCTCCAGCTGCGCACCGAACTGCTGCGCCATATTTGTGGCATAAACTCCTGTCAGAGGTATTACATCCATACCGTCATACTGAAGGTTTTCGTCTTTCACCTTTTTCAGAGCCTCATAAAAGCCTTCCTTTGTTTTCAGATCCTCCATTGACATTCCGATCTGCTCCAGTAAATCCGTTCTTACGAAGTTACTGTTATGGGTAACAAGAAATCCTCCGAATTCATCAGTGCATCTTTCCGGCCCATAGTAAAAGCTGACCAGGGAATACCATTTTCCGTCATCATTGCGGTACCAGTCCTTCTGGGACTGCGGCACATTCAAATCAGGCGCATACTTTTCCGATAATTCTTCCAGATCCAGAACCATCCCGGAATCCTCCATCTGAAGCCTCTGTGAAGCCACTGCGTCAAAGGTAACCACATCGGGCAGTTCTCCCGATACAATCAGTGCATTCAGTTTGTCCGCATTACCGGTAATTACATTAATCGTAATTCCTGTTTCGGTCTGCAGCTTCTTATCCGCCATATTGTTTACAGGATCAAATACCTTACCATACCAGTCATATGCCACAAACCAGTCAATGGTGATAGGGCTGGTATCCTTTTTCCAGCTCGGTGTCTCTCCGGCCGCCTCTGCGGATTCCTCTACTGCCTTCTCCGTGCTTTCCTGTTCCCCCGTCTGCGCAGCTTCGGACGCAGCTGGCTCCGACGGCGCATTCTCTGTCTTCGCCCCACAGCCTGCCAGCATGCTCACGCACAGCATACCTGCCATAACGGCATTCCATAATTTCTTTCCTCTCATAGGAAACCTCCCTTTAAAAATTTATTGTTGTAGTTATCCCTTCACTGCTCCGATTGTCATACCCTTTACAAAGTATTTCTGCAGGAACGGATAAATAGCTACCACCGGAAGCGCCGTAACCGCCATAGCGGCCAGCTTCACCGACTGTGCGGTAATTTTGGCCGCCGCGTCAGGCACCACCCTGGCCGCCGTAGCCCCCATTCCCGCCGCAACGGACGGATCGGTAATTACCTTTTTCAGATACAGCTGAATCGTCTGCAGGGACACATCCGCAGTATACATCATGGAATCAAAATAGCTGTTCCAGTGCCCCACTATCGTAAAGAGAGCAATTGCCGCAATAACCGGCTTGCTCAAAGGCAGAATAATCTGCAGGAAAATTCGGTATTCCCCGGCTCCGTCCATTTTGGCCGATTCATTCAATGCCTCGGGCAGCTCCCGCATAAAAGACTGGATAATGATCATATTCCATACATTAAACAGGGACGGAATAATATACACCCAGAAGGTATTGTACAAATGAAGGCTTCTGATCAGCAGAAAATAAGGAATCAGGCCTCCTCCGAAAAACATGGTGAACATAATAAACGGTACATATATTTTCTTGAATTTAAGATTCGGCCTGCACAGCCCGTAGGATACCAGGCAGGTAAACAGCACGCTGGTCACGGTTCCCACCGCACACTTCG
This sequence comes from Clostridium sp. KLE 1755, assembly GCF_000466465.2. Classification (NCBI taxonomy): domain Bacteria; kingdom Bacillati; phylum Bacillota; class Clostridia; order Eubacteriales; family Clostridiaceae; genus Clostridium; species Clostridium sp. KLE 1755. Next base: position 47,449 of record NZ_KE992777.1, on the reverse strand, counting down.
CCACGGTAACTGCAAATGCTCCGATTATGCTTCTGTCCCGGAATACGGCCTTGAAATTATCCAGCGTCCACACCCTCGGCCACAGATAGACGCCGCCGCGCATATAGTCCTTTCCTTCATTAAAAGCCCCTACAATAATAAACCACAAAGGATAGGCCATAATAAAAATGAAAATTATCATTATAATAATATTAATCACATCAAATGGCTTAACCCTGCCAACCTTTCTTTCCTCGTCCACGCTCATCCCGCCTTCCTTAAAAAAGTCCTTTTCCGGTTATCTTATTGGAGCTCTTATTGGCTGCCCACAAAAGGATTACCGCAATTACTGATTTGAACAGGCCCACGGCCGTCGCATAGGAATACCGCTGCTGCGTCATGCCTATTTTGTAAACATAGGTATCAATCGTCTCACTCGCGCTGATATTCAGCGAATTCTGCAGAATCAGCACCTGTTCAAACCCGGTATTAAGAATATTGCTTATCTGAAATATCAGCATGATGACAATCGTCCCCATAATGGCCGGGATCGTGATATATATAATTTTCTGAAACCTGTTTGCCCCGTCAATGTATGAAGCTTCGTACATATCCTGATCTACAGAGGTAATGGCAGATATGTAAAGTATCGAGCCATATCCGATGCTTTTAATTACTGAAATAATAGTGAATATCATATAAAATTTACCCGGATCAGCCATCAGGTTCAGACTGCCGTCCACCAGATGGAGCGTGTTCAGCATCTTATTGACAATCCCCCCGGAGGCCAGAAGCTCAAGCATGATGCCGCCGAATATAACCCAGGACAGGAAATGCGGAAGATAGGATACCGTCTGCGCCAGCTTCCGGAATCTTTTCCCTCTCAGCTCGGTAATTAAGATTGCAAGCAGTACCGGCGCGGGAAAGCCTATCAGCAGCCCCAGAAGATTTATCATAACCGTGTTCTTCAGAACCAGCGGCAGCTGAGGATCCGTAAGAAACTGACGGAAATATTTCAGTCCTACAAACTCCCCTCCGGCAAAGCCGGACATAATATTAAAATCCTTAAATGCAATAATGATCCCGTACATGGGAATATAGCTGAATATAAACAGGAAAATCAGCCCCGGCCAAACCATTGACTGAATTTCCAGCTGTCCCTTTAACCTGTCCTTATTCCAGGTATGTACTTTCCCTGCTTTACCGCCCATTTTCTTTTCCTCCTGATTTCGTACTGTTCTTCCTGATGCCGTCAGGCCGCACCCTCCAGCAATGCCATCAGTGCCGCCTGTTCCACGCCCATTGCCCTGCAGATACAGAGCAGTTCACTTCCGCTGATAGTATCCTCCCCCAGAAAAATCATGAGAATCCTCTGGTAATCAATCCCGGTCAGATGCGCCAGCATGCTGCAGTTTATTTTCTTTTCCGTCATACAGTCCGTTAAAAACCGTATCAGCTTTTTGTTCATATTTCCTCCCCTTAAAATCGATTTTTTCGCTCTTTTACCATTATATAATCGAATTATTCGTCTTGTCAACATATTTAATTCGAATTTTTCAACTAATAAATTGACTTGTTACAGGCAATCCTGTATTATGCAGTTGTGAGGTGACAATATGGCGAATAAACAGTTTGGCAATACTCTTCGTACTTTACGCAAGGCCAGAGGATATACACAGCAGCAAGCCGCCGATCTGCTCGGCCTGAAGAATAAAAGTACCCTGGCTTCCTGGGAGGTCGGCAAGTCTGAACCTGACGGATACACATTTTTAAAGCTGTGCAGGCTGTACGGCGTCAGCGATATTTACAGTGCTTTCAATGAAATGCCCCCGACAGCGCAGGTTACCAATGGAATTCTGGAAAGCTACACACTGCTGAGGGATGACTATAAAAAAATGATTGATAATATGATTTTCCAGCTGCTGGATATTCAGGAAAAGCTCAAATAACAGACTTCGCTTTCAGAAATCATGTTCCCGGGACTGAGCTTTCAGGGAATCAGAGGCCGGGATTCCGGCAAAAAAAGAATATGGAAATGGACAGAGCCTTCTCAGCGCAGCCAGCAGTGTACATCCCTGCCGGCCGAGCTGAGAAGGCTCTTGTTATTTTTTATGTTTCATTACTATTGCCACAGGTTTATCACCTGCGGATTACCCGGGCCGTATATTTCTTCCAATGTAATTAATGTAACCCGGGCCCCGCTTCACTCCTCGTCCTTCACCGCCCCCGCAGCTCATTCACCTCCATTTTATTCACAATTCCTTCCGCAGTCACACCCGGATGCGTCACCCTTATCCGGCATACCTGCTCCACAAAATCCTGCGGCAGCTTCCATTTTAAGGACATTTCTGCAATTGTTTCCCCTTTGTCCATTCCCCTGAGAATCCTGCCGACCGCTTTTCTGCGATCCGCTTCCGGCGGCATGGTTTCCCTGCAGCCGGCTGCCGGGCTTATGTTTTTTCCGTATTCTGCGGTTTCCAGATCTATCCGTTCCACCGCAGCTATTTTTCCGTCCAGCAGGGTAACGGCCGCCATGGTAAGCGGAAGCCTGAATCTTCTTTTCCCACAGCTGCCCGGATTCAGCCAGCATCTTCCTTCCGCCCATTCCTCACTGTATTTATGGGAATGGCCGAAAATCACAAGCTTCACATTCTCCCCTGTTTCCCGGATATCTTTTCTGTTATGGATCAGAAAAATGGGAACGCCCTCCAGTTCAAACCGCAGCGATTCCGGCAGCTGCCCGGCCCAGCCGCCGTCATTGTTCCCCCGCACCAGATAAAGGGGTTTTTGCCCCTTCAGCTTCTCATAAATGTCCGGCGTATCCACATCTCCTGCATGGATCACCGCATCACAGCCCTCAATCAAATCAATCGTCTCCTGCCTGAGCAGCCCATGGGTATCCGCTATCACCGCAACCCGCATTTCCTGCCACCTGCCTTCCCACCATCGATCCGGGGCAGTTTTCAAGCATGTACCAGCACCCGGTATTCCCTGTGAAATCCATAGTTCTCATTTTCCGCTTTCTGCAGGCCGCCTCTGTCCATGAGGACCTGCTCCACATAATTCTGACATCCTTCCGTCAATTCTTTTTTCATCATACCTCTTTCTGCATTTGGGAACAATAAGAATCCCTTTATCTTAAAAAAATATTAAACGTCTCCCCTTTTCCAAAACTGGCATGGTTAAAAAGTTGCAAAATGGCACTTTCTATCATGCCACTTTTATGTATAATAAAATGCAAGCAATTGCAACAGGAGGTAACCGCATGACTGAAAACAGATATGAACTGAATAAAGAGCTAGCACAGATGCTCAAAGGCGGCGTTATCATGGATGTCACCACGCCGGAGCAGGCCAGGATCGCAGAAGCGGCAGGCGCCTGCGCCGTCATGGCCCTGGAGCGTAT
>NZ_KE992777.1:2380-43965 GCF_000466465.2 Clostridium sp. KLE 1755 | reverse complement strand
CCCCCCGCCGATATCCGGGCTGCCGGCGGCGTATCCCGTATGAGCGATCCCAAAATGATCCGCGGCATACAGGAGGCCGTATCCATCCCCGTCATGGCGAAATGCCGCATCGGCCATTTCGCGGAGGCGCAGATACTGGAAGCCATAGAAATAGATTATATTGATGAAAGCGAAGTCCTCTCCCCGGCAGATGACGTCTATCATATTGATAAAACGGCGTTTCGCGTCCCTTTTGTCTGCGGCGCCAGGGATTTGGGAGAAGCGCTGCGCCGTATCAGCGAGGGCGCATCCATGATCCGCACCAAGGGAGAGCCCGGCACCGGCGATATCGTTCAGGCAGTGCGCCATATGCGTAAAATGAACAGTGAGATCGCCCGCATCGCCTCACTCAGGCCAGACGAACTGTTTGAAGCCGCAAAGGAGCTTCAGGTTCCCTTCACGCTGCTTCAGTATGTCCATGAAAACCGCAGGCTCCCTGTGGTGAATTTTGCAGCGGGCGGCATCGCCACCCCTGCCGACGCGGCCCTGATGATGCAGCTGGGTGCAGAAGGCGTTTTCGTGGGCTCCGGCATTTTCAAATCCGGCAATCCCGCCAAACGCGCGGCGGCCATCGTCAAAGCCGTCACCAATTACCAGGATGCGGCGCTTCTTGCCTCCCTTTCCGAGGATTTGGGCGAAGCCATGGTCGGCATCAACGAGTCTGAAATTCAGCTCCTGATGGCAGAAAGAGGAAAGTAAAGGAGCCAGAGCCGTGAGAATAGGAATTCTTTCCGTACAGGGTGCTTTCCTGGAGCATGAGGCCATGCTGAAAAGCCTGGGCGCCCAATGCTTTCAAATCAGGCAGAAAAAAGACCTGGCGGACGGACCGCCGGATGGCCTTGTGCTTCCCGGAGGCGAAAGCACCGTTATGCACAAGCTTCTTCTGGAGCTGGAGCTTTATGAACCGCTTAAGGAAATGCTGGAGAACGGTCTGCCCGTCCTCGCAACCTGCGCCGGGCTGATTCTTCTTGCCCGCAAAAAAGAGGATGCCGGCCCCGTCTGCTTCGGCACACTCCCCGTCACTGTCCGCAGAAATGCCTACGGAAGACAGCTGGGAAGCTTTCGTACCGAAGGGGACTTTAAAGGAATCGGCCCCGTCCCCATGACCTTTATCCGCGCCCCGCTCATCCTGCGCGCTTCGCCGGAAACGGAAATTCTGGCCGCCATACAAAGGCCGGAGGGTGAACAGATCGCCGCCGTACGCTTTGGCAGCCAGCTGGCCATGTCCTTTCACCCGGAGCTTACGGATAACCCTGCCGTCCATGCTTTTTTCCTGGATATGATAAAAAAGTACCAAAACCGTTAATTTGAGGAGGAGACAGTTATGAGAAATGAAAAAGTACAGAAGCTGGTAATGACAGGCGTATTTGCCGCCCTGTCCTATGTGGTATTCACCTTTCTGCAGATTAAAATCACCCTGCCCGGCGGAGATGCCACATCCATCCATCTGGGTAACGCGGTATGCGTCCTTGGCGCCCTGATTCTGGGCGGGCTTTACGGAGGCATCGGCGGCGCTCTGGGAATGACCATCGGCGATATTTTTGACCCGGTATATGTGGTATATGCGCCGAAAACCTTCCTGCTGAAGCTGTGCATCGGCCTGATCACCGGCCTTATCGCACATAAATGCGGCAAAATCACACATATCAGCGATAAAAAGAAAATCTTCCAGTGGACGCTGTTTGCCGCAATCGGCGGCCTCGCCTTTAATATGGTAGCAGATCCCCTGGTGGGCTATTTCTATAAGCTGCTGATCCTTGGAAAACCCGCGGCGGACATCACCCTGGCCTGGAACATCGCTTCCACCTCCATCAATGCCGTACTTTCCACAATCGTAGCTGTTGCCGTTTATATGGCCCTGCGCCCGGCGCTTCAGAAGGCAGGCCTTTTCTTCAAAATCGGGAAAACAGACGAAGCGAAATAATCTTCTGAACTAAAAAATAATTTCTTAAAACAACGACATTCCGGTAGCCGGAGTGCCGTTGTTTTTGTTATAATAGACTGGTTCAGGCAATAATCCACCCGCCTGCGAATCAGTTGTAATGCCGCAGGCAGCTTACGGAAGCTATCTCTCCTCCGCACTGCCTGCATTATAATAACAATATTTTCAGAAAAGGAAGTATAATTCCATGACAGTTCAAAACATGACGGAGCAAGCACGAATCAGCTGCGGAATTCCGAAAAAAATAGCCATGATCAACGATATTGCAGGCTACGGCCGCTGCTCCACCACCGTCTCCCTGCCCATTATCAGCGCCATGGGAGTCCAGGTCTGCCCGGTTCCCACCTCAGTTTTTTCCAATCATACCGGCTTTCCGGTTCATTTTATGCACGACTGCACCCCTATCCTGCCGCAGTACCTGGAAAAATGGCAGGAGCTGGAGCTGACCTTTGACGGGATCTACTGCGGTTTTCTCGGCAGCGTGGAGCAAATCGGAATCGTCAGGGATTTTCTTGTTTCCCAGATAGAAATACAGGAGTCGAAAGCCTTGTCGGCACGGCCCGCAGTAATTCTCGATCCCGTCATGGGTGATCACGGAAAAGCCTACCGCACCGTCACCCCTGAGCACTGCGCACGGATGAAGGAGCTTCTTTCCCTGGCTGATATCATCACCCCCAATATTACGGAGGCCTGCCTTCTGGCGGACATCCCTTACCGGGAATCCGGCTGGACGGCGGAAGAACTGACAGCGCTCGCGGACAGGCTGCATGCCATGGGACCGGATCGGATTGTGATTACGGGCATGCAGGAGCAGGAAGATTTCATTAATTTTATCTCCTGCAACAGCGGCGCAGCCGCAGCTGATGAAAACGCCGCAAAGGCCGGCCGCCTTCACAGCTGCTGCCGGATGCACGCCGCAGGGGAATCCCGGCCGGGAACCGGGGACATTTTTGCTTCCATCATAGCTGCCGACGCTGTAAACGGCATACCTTTCCCCGCTTCTGTGGAAAAGGCCGCCGCCTTTGTCCGCACCTGCACCAAGGCATCCTCTGAGCTGCATATTCCGCAGCCCCAGGGCGTCTGCTTTGAAAACTTCCTCTATCTGCTGACGCCGCCTGCCTGCCAAAACCTGCTGACGCCGCCTGCCCAACATGACGGCGCCTGCCCAAATTGATTTTCAGTGAAAAATATGCTATCATAACAACTGCCCCGCCTTCCATGCAAACAGGATCGTCCTATAGGACGTTTCTATATAAAAAGAGGTAAATGTATGAACAAAAAAGAAGTCCTTGAAATCAGAAAGCAGTATACCCACGAAAAATGTTCCATTTCCCGTATCTGCGGCTGCTACGTGGACGGAGAAAAAAACATCAAAACACAGATCAAGGAAGCGTTCCTTTCCCTTCCTGAAGAAGAAACCTTTAAATATTTTAATATTTTCAAGCAGACCCTTTCCGGCACTCTGGGAAAAAATCTGCTGAACCTGGAATTTCCCCTGGATGCGGAAAATCCGGGAGGCCCCCAGGAATTTTTGCTGAAGCTGCGTGACAGCAAGCTCCAGGATGATGTCCTGCTGGAGGAGTTTTACCAGAAAGTAATTGAAAACTACTATTTTCCGGAAAATTATTACATCATCCTCATCCATGTGGCTTACGATATCCCCGGAAAATCCACCGATGGCTCGGAAATGTTCGATGCCTCCGAGGATGTCTATGAGTACCTGCTCTGCAGCCTCTGTCCGGTCAAGCTCTCAAAGCCGGGCCTTTTCTACAACACGGAAACCAACAATATTGAAAACCGGATTCGTGACTGGATTGTTGATCCGCCGGCCAAGGGCTTTCTGTTCCCGGCCTTCAACGACCGTAATTCCGATATCCATTCCATGCTTTATTTTTCCAAGCAGGCGGAAGAACTGCAGCCGGAGTTCATAGAGAACATGTTTGGCTGCACGCTCATCCCTCTCACGGCAGAAAGCCAGAAGGAAACCTTTAATTATCTGATTGAGGATACGCTGGGTGAAGACTGTGATTATGAGGTCGTTAAGAATATCCATGAGCATCTGACGGAAATGGTGGAGGAGACCAAGGATTCTCCCGACCCTCTCGTGCTCACCAAGCCGGATGTAAAGCGTCTTTTCGAGCTGAGCGGCGTTCCTGAAGAAAAAATGGAAACCTTTGACCAGACCTTTGAAGCCGCTGCCGGGGAAAAGGCCTCCCTGCTTGCCACAAATATTGCCAGTGTCCGGAAATTTAACATCGAGACGCCGGATGTGGTGATTAAGGTCAATCCCGAACGCACGGATTTAATCGAGACAAGAATTATTGACGGCAAGGAATGCCTGGTGATCACGGTAAATGATCATATAGAAGTAAATGGCGTGAATGTACGGACCATTGCTCCCCAGAGGGATGAGGATTACGAGGAAGAATTTGAAGAAGCCATTCCGGCATCCGCTCCCGCCGCCTCCGACGCTCCTATTGATTTCGGAGCCACACAGGCATAGTTTTAATCAAACGAAAATCATTCGTGTCCATAAATACATAAAAGGCGCCGGCAGGATATTTTTCTTTATCCTCCCGGCGCCTTTTAAATAAGCGCTACTCCGTATCGTTTTCCTGATTTTCGTCCTCAGCCATCCGGTAGCCAACCCCGATTTCCGTCAGGATGAACTGGGGCTCTGCCGGATTTTTTTCCAGCTTTCTGCGTATGTTGGCCATATTCACTCTGAGAATACGGTTGTTATCGTCTGCATATGGCCCCCATACATGGGAAATAAGAGTGTCATAGGTCATGACCCGGCCTGCATTCCTGGCGAGGAAGGACACGATTTTAAACTCCACCTGGGTAAGATGGACCGCTTCCCCCTCCACCGTCACCAGACGCCGGTCAAAATCAATAACCAGCCCCTTGGCCTTATAAGGGCGGTCAACCATTGCGCTCCCTCCCACCGGACGGTTCCCGTGCCGCAGCGCAGTGCGGATTCTTGCCAAAAGCTCGGAGGAGCCGAAGGGCTTGGTGATATAATCATCCGCTCCCAGATCCAGCGCCATTACTTTTTCTTTCTCCTGCGTCCTTGCGGATATGACGATTATGGGAATGGCCGAATAGGAACGGACCTGTCTTATAACCTCCATGCCGTCCACATCCGGCAGCCCCAGATCAAGCAGGATCACGTCCGGGCACTGGGAGGCTGTGAGGGAAATTCCCTCCCTGCCAAGGCCCGTTGTAATCGTTTTGTAGCCCTGCGCCTTCAGGGTCGTTGCTATGAAATCACATATATTTTTTTCATCCTCTATGATAAGAATGGTTACCTTTGCCTGCATTGTTTTTCTCCTTCGTCAGCCGTAGCTGTTCATATAACCAAACCGCTACCGTCAGTCTTCATTTGCTTCTCCCCTGGGCAGGGTAAAACCAAACTGCGCTCCCCGTTCCAGATTCCTGGCGCTTATGGTCCCCCCATGGGCAACTATGATCGTCTTGCAGATCGACAGTCCAATTCCCATTCCCTTGTGTCCGTCAGCGCTGCTGTTTTCCGTCTGCCCTGTTCCGTCAAAAATGGTTTCCAGCTTATCCTCGTCAATTCCCACGCCCTGATCCGTCACAAAAAAGGTAACCGTATCCCTGCCTATTTCGGCGCGGCATTCTATCGGCTCCGTACTTCCCGCATGAAAAACCGCATTTTCCATAAGATTTACCAGAACCTGCTCTATCAGCGTCGCATCCATGGGAATCATGACAAATTCCTCCGGCAGAAGCACCCTTATATTGGCATCCGGTATTCTCTTTTTCAGACGGAATACGGCTTCGGACATAACCTCTTCCACCGGCTCTAAGGATTTGTTCACGCTGGCGGAATCATTTCTGATACGGGTGACAGTCAGCAGATTTTCCACCATATTCAGCAGCCAGTTGGCATCCTCGCCGATATGGCTGACCAGCGCCCTTTTTTCATCCGTATCCAGCTTTTCCTCGTTTTCCAGATAGGAGCTGCTGGCGCCGATAATGCCGGTCAGCGGAGTGCGCAGGTCATGGGAAACCGCACGAAGCAGATTGGCGCGCATTTTTTCCTTTTCGGCCTCAGCCAGCATTTTTTCACGCTCGGCCAGAATCCTGGACTGCTGCTTCATATGGGATGCGGATGCGCTGGTTATCACAGAGACCACAAGCATACAGATAAAGGTAACCGGGTATCCGTCCAGCGTAAAATTCAGCTGCAAATAGGGATAGGTAAAAAGATAATTCACGCATACCACGCTCACCATCGCCGCTGCAATCCCCGGCAGATATCCGCTGGTCAGCCGCGAAATAAACAGCAGGGCCAGGGTATAAAACATCACTACATTAATATTGCTGGCCGATATTCTGTAATACACAAAAGCCGCAGCCGTGGCTATGAAAAGCACTCCAAAGGTAATTGCCGCATCCTTCCATGTACACTGCCACAGCTGGTTGAGAAACGCTGCCTTTCCCCTCCGCCAGCCGCCATTTTTATCCATTGCTTTTCCTCCGTCCTGTGTCATTGCATACGCAATTATTATACGTTCGGCCGCGCCGCTTTGTCAACGGCCGCAAAAAGCAGGACGAAAAAAGCGTATCAGTTCAGGCAGGTTTGCGCATTCACTGCGCAAACCGTGAGAAAACGTGGTGGCAGCAGGCATCCGCCCCTCGCCGAAGGCGACTTATCATGGGCGGATGCAGTAACAGTTCGGCCGAAGGCTGAACTGTTACTAAAAAGCGGAAGGCCGGAGCTTATAGTTTCTCCCCGGTCTTCCGCTTCTTTATTGATTTACTGGTTCTGTACCAGAATCTTCTCTATTTCCACCACATACATGGTATGGAAGTCCTTCTGTGCATAATGCTGCGCTGCCAGCTCTTTGTCCACAAAGCTTTCTTCCGTCATCGGCTGTTCATAAAGCTTCCGGCAGATAAGAGCCATGCGGCTTTCCTTAAATACCGGCGCGCTGTTGACCATTTCCACATGCAGGCCGCTTGCCGCGATTTTATCCTCATCCCTTCCGGATACGGTTCCCATATAATTCAGCATCTTACGCCAGCTGTCATCAAAAAAGCTGAGCGAGAGCTTATCGCTTTTGTCTATAAATTCTTTGGTGTAGCGCTGAGGCCGTACAAATACGAAGGCTACCTTCTTGCCCCATAAAATACCTACGCCTCCCCAGCTCGCCGTCATGGCATTCGTCCTGCCGCCATCCTCGGCCGCTACCAGCATCCAGTCATCATTGATGAGATGGAAAACATTCTCCGTCAGTTCTTCAGGTTTGATCTTATCCCACATGCTTCATTACCTCCTGTCAGTCTCAGCCCTCAGGCATGATAACGGCTACGATGAAGTAAGCAATCAGTCCCAGGAAGCCTGCTCCCAGGAAAATACTGGCCGCTATCCATATAATTCTTATTATCGTCGGGTCCCAGTTAAAATATTCCGCGATTCCCGCGCACACACCGCATACCATTTTATTGGTAGTGGATTTGCTCAGGCGTCTTCCGGGCTGGCGTCCGCTGTTGCTGTAGCCGCCGTTATAACCGCCGTTTCCGTTAAAACTGCTACCGCCATTATAACCGCTGTTCCCATAGCCGCCATTCTGCCAGTCATTCCCTTGCTGATAAGAGCCGTTATTATTATAGGAATTAAAATTTCCATTGCTGCCATATTGATCCGTGTTCTGGTTCTGTCCCTGGTTCATATTTTCATTATTATTGTATTCGTCCATAATTTCCTCCAAGTTCCGCCGTTCAAATCGGCTGCCGCTTTCTTATATTATCGTTCATCATTCCGGATTTGTAAAGTAAATTTCTATCTTTCCCATGGAACTGGATAAGTCAAAATAACTGTCAGCTCCGTAATTCAGGCTTTTCTCTGAAGACATCCCGCCGAATTCATTATCTCCGATAATTACGGTCCCCATAGATGCTTCCACTTCGTAATTATGATCCTTTTCATATCCGTCCAGCCGCATTGACATACTTCCCATTCCGCAGCTGCCGTATACGTCCCCGGTTACGCTTCCTTCATATTCCATGCTGCCCATACCGATGTCAAAATTCATATTTTCCAAAGCAGCTTCTTTAAGGACAAGCTTACCCATTCCCAGTTCGAAATAGGTATCCGTCGCTTTTAAATCGTCGAAGGTCAGGCTGCCGGCGCCTACCGTACATGTGAGACTTTCCGTATCCATCACGGACACTTCTGCTTCCCCCGCGCCTATTTCCATAACCGCATCCACAAAAGCGCAGGTATCAGGCAGGTAAAGGTATACTTTGGTGGCCGTATCGCTGATTTTGTCCATATGCTCCATGTTGTGCCTGTCAAGGGCCTTGATATAGAGCGTACCGTCTTCCAGGAAATACTGAACTTTTTTAACATTTATGCCTTCCAGATGAATATTGCTGTCCGGGGATTTTTTTACATAAAATCCGACGCCGCCCATATCCACATCCAGGTAAGCTGCTGTCTGAGAGGCCGCCGAATAAGGAATCGTATCCTTAAAATCAGCCTTGTGTATCGGATAGCTACTGTCAAATTCCACGCTGTCGCCTACCGTAAATCCATTGTAATCCTCATAGTCATCATAATCATAGTCCCCTGAATATTCATAATCCACATATTCATCATTATAATATCCGCCGTGCCAGCCATAGGGCATGTTCACAAAGGGAAGATCCAGGTCCCCGTTTTTGTACATTTCATCCACCTGCGCCCTGCCGCCGGCCGCTCTTCCCGCCATCGCCAGGACAGCTCCCAGAACCACCATTACCAGCGCAGCGAGTAAGGATATTTTTAAAAATTTATTCATTTTATACCTCCCGCATATCGCAGGTCTGCCTGCGATACTGCATCAATTCCCATCCGCCCGCTTCCGCGGACATATGATTAAAGTCACTCCTGAACCAGGATGGCCGAAAGCGCTTTCCCTTCAGCCATTGCTTCCTTAAATTTATGCTGCATTTCTTCTGGTAAAAGGCCATCTGCACAGATTTACAAAGCCTCTGCACATTACCGGCACCACTTTGACTACCAGCCATATCATTCCTGCTGTCATAGCCAGGCCAATTCCGGTACATGCCAGTCCGCCGCCCAACAGATAAAGCGCTGCCGCCGGCATAAGGAAGAGCTTAAGAAACGCGGTGATGACAAGTGCGATTCCCACGATAAGAATGACCACTCCTGCAACCACCAGGGAACCAAGAACCGCAATGACCGATACCAACAGGCTGAATACCACCGCTACTGCCGCGATGCCCAGCGGCAGGATGACCGGAAGGGCGAAGATGCACAGCAGAACAATTAATGCGATTCTGCCGGCACTGCTTTTCTTCTTAGGCGGCTGATGGCAGCCGTTTCCGTACTGGTTCTGGTATTGATACTGATTCTGGTATTGATTGCTGTACTGATTCTGATATCCGTTGGGACCGCCCTGATTCTGATAGCCGTTGGGATTCGGGGCTCCGTTAGGATTTTGATACTGATAGCCGTTCTGGTTTTGATATCCGTCAGGGCCGCTCTGGTACTGGCCGCCATTCTGATTATGATATCCGTTCTGGTATCCGTTGTAATTCTGATACCCGTTCTGGTTCTGATACCCGCCCTGATTCTGATATCCGGCAAAGTTGGGACCGCCATTGGGATTGTGATATCCATTCATGTCCTGGCCGCCTGCCTGATTCTGATAGCTTTCAGGCTTCGGCCCGGCGTTTTGGTACTGGCCGCCGTACTGATTTCCATAACTGTTCTGATTATTCCGGCCGCCACTTGCCTGGCCCTGGCCGCTGCCCTGGTACCCCTGGCCTGCCTGCGCAGAATCCATATTCTGCTCTTTGCCGTGAATCTGGCAGGAATCGATATCCTTGTAAAGGCCGCGGAACGGATCGGGATTGATATCCACAAAGCCTTCCTGTGCCTTCTCCGGCTCTGAGCTGTTTGCCGGAGCTGTATTTTCTTTTTTTGTAATGTCTGTGTTTGCGCTATTGCTAACCAAGCCATTACTGCCAGCTCCATTGCTATCCGCGCTATCACTGTGGGCCGTCACCACATCCAAATCCATTGCATCCGTATTCACTACAGCCGCATCTACAACCTCAGCCTTCATGATTTCTGCGTCTACCGTCTCAATATCCGCATTGGCTCCGCCGGAGCTTAATATGGCGTCAAACACACCATCCGTATTTCCGTCTGCGAACCTGGTTTCTTCCGCAGCCTTATCGTCTTCTGAAGAAGCTTCGCCGGGAAGAATCATCATATCCTTTTCTTCATTATTCATATGGAAGCCGTTTTCCATAAATTCCCCGGCTTCATTTCCCTCTTTCAGGCCTTCCTTAATATTGGCGGCTACCTGTATGGGTGAACCCAGTGCCCGGATGGCAGACTCTTCATTTTCAATTCCCGCGTCATCCAGATAATCATTATAGTACTGCAGCGCCTCATCCCGTTCTGCCTGGGAAATGTCCGAAAGGAGCATTTCCAGCTGATTCATAAATTCCTGTCTGTTCATTGATTAATACCTCCCTCGAACATTCCTGTTATCTTGGCGGAATATTTTTTCCATTCCTCTTCATATAATGCAAGCTGTGCCATTCCTTTTTCCGTAACTTTATAGTAACGGCGGTTCCTGCCGGCACATTCCATATCATAAACTGCAAGGCAGTCATCCTTCTGCAGTCTTCTTAATACCGGATACAAGGTGGACTCCGACAGCTCTATTACCTGCCGTACTTCCTGGGTTATCTTGTATCCATAGGTTCCTTCCGGTTCCTTGGAGACAACAGCGAGCACAATTGCATCCAACAATGCCGCTCCTGTATTAAAAACCATATTGTACACTCCCTTCCATTGGGACTTATGATATTATATGAGATATAATATTGTTCTTTAGGTATACTATATTCTATATACTATAAACAGTCAAGGAATAAGCAGGGAAGAAACAGCGAAAAATTGTGGATAAAAAACGAAAGAAATTCTTAAGAGGGAAAAGCCTTTTTTTCGCGCAGGAAGCGTATCGGGAACGTATTCCACGACTTTCCTGGCGTATTAACAAAGTATCCTTTGCATAAAAAAGGCACCCGCCGGGTTATTTCCGACGGGCGCCAATTCTTTGTGGTACTTTCTGGTATTATATCTTAAATTTCAGTACTTGTTTTTGAAAGGGAAATTATTTTTCGTCTTTTTTCCGTCTCTTGGCGGTAATTCCCAGGGTAAGAACTGCACCTATAATCAGGAATGACCAGCCTGCGATTGGAGCTGTATCTCCGGTTCCAGGTCCCTTGCTTTCGCCAAGAACTCCTACCTCCGGTCCTGCCGCTTCACCAAGGACTCCTACTTCAGGCTGTGCGGGAGGAAGTGCCTCGCCGAGTACTCCTGTTGTAGACGGTGTCGTGTCAGGGGTCGGATTCGGGTTAGGGTTAGGGTTAGGATCGGGATTCTCAGGAGTAGGAGCAGAGTTGGCTGCCCACTGTGCATATACTGACAGTCCGCCTTCCACCATACTCAGCGTGTTGCCCGGCTGATATACAGCAGAACCCTGCGCATCAATTCCCCAGTCTGTAAAATGATTTCCATCCTTGCTGAATCCGTTTGCAAGCAATGTCACATCATAATCTACAGGATAAATATTGGTATCTGTTACACTGCCGCTTCCTCCATTGCCATAATAGGTAATCGGATATTCTTTATAATCAGGCGTATCATCAGGGCCGCCATCCGGACCATTTTCATCGATAGCCCATACCGCATATACTGTGATATTTGTCTCACCCATCCTGATTGTACTTCCAAGAATATTTGCCGCAGCTTCTGCTTCCTGGCTTTCAACAAGCGCTGTCGGAGCTTCACTCCATCCCAGGAAAACTGCATTGTCACGATATAACTCTCCTGCGCCCATTAAGGTAATATCCGCATCATAATCGTACTGATTACTGTCTTCAGGCACGTTTCCGGAACCGCCATTTTCATTGTAGGTTATACTACCTGTTACCTTTAAGGTACCGTCGGCTGTAATAACCGTATAGTAATCCGTTACGTCCTCCGTACCATTCATGATGGAGACATTTTGAACCTTATTTGCGCTGCTTCCTACTATTGTCTGACTTCCTTCTACTATAAACAGCAGCGTATCAGTGTCTGCCAGAAGCTGATCCTCTACATCGGCGGAGGCCTTTGTTAAAGCAGTTCCATCATACGGCTTTGTATCGCTTGCTGCAGTGATTGTAATAATACGTTTCTCTGCTTCCTTATTTGTTACTTCCAGATTCCCAAATACAGTCGTTACTTCATAATTATCTGCCTTTGTATTATCTTTTAATGCGTAAGTAAATGTATTTTCAGAAGTTCCTGCAAAGGTCTGGCTTCCGGTTACATCATAAGCTGCACCTTCACCCTTTACAAAATCATCCCCGCTTACCGTAACCAAGTCATTAGTCAGCGGTGTTCCGTCATATTCCTTGCTGTCACTTGCTGAGGTTAAAATCACTTCGCGTTTTGTTACTTCAAGTTCTCCGTTTGCTGTAATAATATTGCCATAGCTGTCGGTCACATCTTTGGAACCACGCATTACTTTTACGCTGGTCACTGTATTTGCAACAGTTCCCACATCCGTAATCTGTCCTTCAACCATAACCACAAGGCTGTCGCCGTCTGCCAATGTACCCGTGCTGAAATAAGTATTGCTTAACAGCGGTGCTCCACTATATTTTTCCTTCGCACTTCCTGCTGTAACACTTATTTCTGTCATATTTCTTGTTACTTCCAGCACACCTTCTTTGGGAACAATAACATAGTTATCTTCCTTTGTGCCTTTATTCAGCTTGTAGGTGAAGGTATTGTCAGACTTTCCAGCCTCTGTCTGACTTCCCGTCACATTATAGGAAGCTCCTTCTCCTTCTGCAAAGCCATCACCGCTAACCGTAACCATACTGTTGGTCAATGCAGTTCCATCATAAGCTTTGCTGTCACTTGCTGAAGTCAGAATAACTTCACGTTGTGTAACTGTAAGTGTTCCATTTTCAAATACAATATTACCATAGCTGGAGGTTACATCCTCAGAACCACGCATTACTTTCACACCAGTTACTATATTATCCGTGCTTCCTGCATCCGTAATGCTGCCGGCAACCATTACTTCCAGCATATCGCCTTCAACAAGTTCGCCGATTCTGCTGTATGCATTCCTGCTCAGCGGAGTTCCGTCATACATCTTGTCAGCATCAGATGCTTTGATTCTGATTTCTGTAAGATTCGGCGTTACTGTCAATGTACCATCGTTCTTAATGATATTGTAGTTATTTTCCTTTGTGCCTTCATTCAATACATAACTGAAGGTATTCGGTGAACTGCCTGCTTCTGTCTGGCTTCCGGTTACATCATAGCTTGCGCCTTCACCAGCTGCAAAACCATCTCCGCCGGCTGTAACATTGCTGTTTGTCAGCGGCGTTCCATCATATGCCTTGCTGTCATCTGCGGACCTTAATATTACATTACGCTTTGTTACCGTCAGGGTTCCGGATACTTTGTCGATATGGCTGTAACTGTCTGTTACCTCCTCTGTTCCGCGCATAATCCTGACTTGGGTAACCTTATTTTCCTGTGTTCCGGCATCCGTAATGCTTCCTTCCACTGTAGCAACAACCTTGTCATCACCTGCAAGCTCTCCGGTGTAGGCGTAGCCAGCATCCGTCAGCGGCGTTCCGTCATATGTTTTGTCTGCACTGGCTGCTGTAACTATAATTACATTTTCCGAAGCTGTCACCGTAAGCTTACCTACTGCCTTTGTAATGTCATAATTGCCTTCCAAAGTCCCCTTATTCAAGGTATAGGTAAAGGTATTATCTGATGTTCCCGCAACCGTCTGGCTTCCGGTTACATCATAGGCTGCACCTTCTCCTTCTGCAAAACCATCTCCTCCGACAGTAATATTACTGTTGGTAAGCGGTGTTCCGTCATAGGCCTTGCTGTCAGTAGCTGAGGTGAGAATCACGTTCCTCTTGGTAACCGTAAGCTTCCCGGATATCTTTACTATATTTTCGTAATTGGAGGTTACCTCTTTCTCTCCGCGCATTACCTTAACACTGGCTACTTTGTTTTCTGTGGAACCAACATTGGTAATGCTTCCTTCTACCATAACAAGGAGGGTTTCACCGTCTGCAAGCTTTCCGGTGCTGGAATAGGTATTACTCCTTAATTCAGTACCATCATATTTCTTGCTGTCGTTTCCTGCTGTTACAGTAATTGTTGCAAGCCTCTTAGTTACATTCAGGGTACCTTCTGCCTTCGTTATATTATAGTTATCCTTCTTTGTTCCATCATTCAGCTGATAAGTAAATGCATTTGCAGAGCTTCCTGCTTCAGTCTGGCTTCCGGTTACATCATAGACTGCTCCTTCACCGGCTGCAAAGCCCGAGCCGCTTACTGTTACCGTAGCATTTGTCAGAGGTGTTCCATCATACTCTTTTTCTGCTGAGCCTGATGTCAGGATAACTGTGCGGGGAGTAACTGTAAGCTTACCATTAATCGTACTAATCTTAGGATAACTTGCTGTAACATCTACAGTGCCATTCATAACCTTTACACTGGTTATTTTATTTTCTGTATCTCCTACATCTGTGAGTTGTCCTTCTATGGTTACTACAAGCTTATCACCAGATACTAAAGTTCCCTCCACTAAATTATATACATTGTAGGAAAAAGGTGTTCCGTCATACATACGTGAGCTTGTGCCGGCTACTACTTTAAATTCACCACTTACCGGATCAACCACCAGCTTTCCTAACTGTATATGAATATCATAGTTTACAGCCTTTGTACCTTCATTCAAAGTATAGGCAAAGGTATTCTCAGATTCTCCTGCCACTAACTGGCTTCCGGTTACATTAAAGGAAACTCCTTCACCATCTGCAAAGCCATCGCCACTTATTACCACGTTGCTGTTAGTCAGGGCTGTTCCATCATATACCTTATAACCGTCTCCGGATGTAAAAAACACACTGCGCTTATTTACTTTAAGTTCTCCGGAAGCAGTCGTAATCTTATACTTTGATGTTACATCAATGGTTCCATCACTGGTGGTACGCGTTACTTTATAGCTTTCTACTTCATTCACACCTGTTTTGTCTGCATCTGTCTGCGATCCGACAACTACAGCCGTCAATTTATCTCCAGGATGCAAAATTCCCTGAGTGTAGGTATAGCCATTATTTGTTAAAGGCGTTCCATCATACATCTTCTCATCAGATGCTGCAGTAATGGTTATCGTTTCCGTAGGGAATACTTCTTCCCAGGTTGCCGTAAATACGAGATCTCCATAGGAACCTGTGGATATAACGGTATGCATCGGATCATGCGGCTCTCCGTCAGTATCTTCAACGCTGCAGGTCCATCCGGTAAACTCAAAATAAGGTTTGCTTGGATTAACGAGAGTTATATCCGCATCTGTTGTTTTGTAGGTGGAGGGATTGGGATTCGTGCCTGCCCCATTCCAGGTTGTTCCCTCTACATTAACATATGTGATGTTATAACTCTTTGCAGTACAGTTAAATACAAACTCAGTAACTTCCCCGACTGTCATATTTTTTGTTATTCTTGTAGGTGTAATAATATAGCCAGGGGCTTTTTTTGCATCTGCTGCCACTGTTAAAATATTGTCCTTTGTTGTTAAATTCCCGGAAGAATAAATTACGTTGTTATTATCATCCACATATTTGGTAACATACTGGAATTCAACAGAACCTATCTTATAATAGTTGAAAACAATTACATTATTTTCCGCTTCTGCAGACAATACGATGGATTTCGATTTTGCATCCACAAAATACCCATCTACATTAATCGCCTTCGCTACTACATTGCTTCCAACCTTGCCGCTGATTGGAGCTGTTTCCGGATAAACAGGATTTCCGGTATTCTTATCCAGATAACGGACAATATAGGTTGTTTCTGTATTTGCTTTCCAATGTGCATAGATGTTTGTATTTTTTGTAATAGGCTTTGCGAAGTCAAATAGCTTTGCATCGGGTGATGTTGACTCATACCAGCCTATGAAGGAGTAGCCGTTTCTTACAGGATCTGTATAGGGATTAACTGTATTGCCTTTCTCGACTTTATCTGTATGTAATGTTTTGCCTTCTGAAATGAAGTTTACATCGTATTCAGGGGCAATCCACTTTGCATATAAGGCCAGATTGGCTTTGGGCATTGTCATATTTGTCAAATCTATTCTGGCGCCTTCGCATGCACTGTTATCATACCAACCGCCAAAGGTATAGTCGTTCTTTCCTGTAGGCGCATTAGGTGTATAATTATAGTTTGTTAACGGGTAGCCATATTTTAGGGTTTCCTGTCTTACAGGACTTGTGGAGTCATTATAGAAATATAGTTTATAGCTCTGACGCTTATATTTAAAATAATAATTCCATGCACCATTTTTATATTCAGGGTCTTTATACTCATCAGCTTTTATATATCCTTCAATTTCCTTTTGGCTTAAACTATCTGCATAAACCGTAGATTTATAAACCGGATCCTCTACATAGCCACTGCCATCCACTTTCTCAAAGAAATAATGACCTACGACCATAGTATCTCGACCAGTCCATGTAGCCTTAAAAGTCCTAGATGCTCCATCGACATGTTCATCCGGCACTTCAGCGTCTCCTATAATCAAACGCTTAGTAGCAATACTATCTCCCCATGTAGCAAAATAACACTTTTTATTGTTGCTATAGGTTCCGGTAACATTTTGTGCAGCCGGCCATACACTAGATACATTCTGTCCATATTTCGCCTGAAATCTATATTGGCTTCCTGTATAAGTATCTTTTCCAAATGTAATTTTGCCAGCAACAGTATATGATGAGTTCCAGCTTGGCGAATATTTTGTTGCTACATTAAAAATAAAATTATATACATTCAAGTCATAATACACTCTAACCTCAGACGTTCCATCTGCTTTAGCTATCACGTTTGTATTATAGCCTGCTTGATGATAATGCTCCTCTCCAAGTGAACTATTTTGAAGATACCAATCCGGAATTACAATTTTATCTCCAGCCTTAGTAGTATTCCGCCTATTCGTGGCTTCTATATATACTGTTTTAATATACCTGTCGTGGTTTCCTTCCGCCCCATTAACATCTTCAGCCAGATAAACAATAGAATAACCAACCTTCTTGGCTTCCCACTTAGCATAAAGTACTGTATCTTCCTTCAATTCAATGGTCCTGCCAACTTCTTTTGTAAACTCTTTATCAAGATACCATCCATCAAAGGTATATCCAACACGCGTAGTTGCATCATTTCCCTTTACAGTCATTACCTGCTCATACTTACCGGATTCACGGGCCACATAGGTACCACCATTGGCATCATAGGTCAGCCAGTAAGTATTTCTGTCATACTTAATCGTTATGACAATACCATCCTGCGTAAGAACTTCATTAGCAATCTCTTCCGGTGTAAAACCATCCACTGCAACTGCTTTCGCTTCGGTTAACTCACCATAATCGCCGCTGAAGGTTTCCGTCAGACTATCATCAACCGTATACTCGGTTCCATCTGCCTTTTCAAACGCATGCTTTACCGTATACTGAAGCTGTTTTACCTTATAAACAACAGTGATTTCCCTGCTTCCTTTTTCACTGTAGCTACCGTTCAGGCTGGTTCCGTCTGCGGATAATGTTACATCCGTATCAGAGATGGTCGGATAATAGCCTTCCTGCTTCGGTACAGATATCGTATATGTATTCTTGGAAGAATCTTCATCAATCAGATATTTTGCCGTAAAATCATTTGCCACGGAGGAACCGTCCTCAAAAGAGAACTTCACTTTCAGTGTAAAATAATCTCCTTCCGGTACGATATCCGGATTATCTTCATCAAGATTTCCCAGATATATGGTACGGTAAGAAGGCCTGTTATCAACGATCTTCCATCCGTCTGCTACTTTGTAATGAATTTCAGCATATCCCTTACCATCCTTATCAAAATCTTCTTTTGTAAGGGTTTCGGCGGATACTAATACCATACCGGTACGCTTAAATTCATATTTACTTACATCTATCTTCCCGTCTTTGAAATCTGCTTCTGTTAATTCAACCGGTGCATCTACTCTGTGATACCTTCCTCTATTTGTATCAAGAAAATGTTCTACATACAGAGTATATGCAATTTCTTCTTTTTCAGGCTCTTCGATATTGACATTAACTGCCGTATCGGACTTGCCCTGTACCGTATACACTCCATCTGCTGCCGTCAGTTCTTTGTCATCCATTTTAACTGTAACCTTGCTGTCGGCATTCTCCGCTTCTACCTTAAAGCGAAGTTCTTCATTGACTTTTCCGGTCAAGCTATTGATTTCCGTTCCTTCCGTATCCGTAACTTTACCATTACCGGTTATCTGGAATGTAATTGTATATTTTTCTTCTTTTACTTCTGACTCTGTTTCAGCAAATGTTACCGTAATCTTCTTATCTGCATCAAAGGCTACTTCATAGGAACCGTTCGATGTCCCGATTTCATTTCCGTCTACTAATATGGAAACATCAGTACCTTCTGCTTCAACATTGAACTTATAGACGCTTCCGGTCTCACCGGTTACAGTACTTCCCACATTATTGCCTTCTTCATCTGTTACACTGCCTTTACCGCTTATATCAAAGGTAAATGTGAAGGTTTCAGCTTTTGCTCCTTCTGTTTCGGTAAATGTCTCTGTTTCAGTCTCAGTAGTCACTTCCGTAGTTACCTCTGTCGAAGTTTCTTCTGTTCCTTCTTCAGTTGTAACAATATCTTCTGTACTAACCGATTCCCCACTTGTTCCTGTTTCCGTACTGGATTCCGATTCCACAACACTTTCTTCGGTTGAGCTCTCACTGCTGCCGCCAGAGGTGTTTCCGCCTGTCTTAGAACCTTCCTCTACCTGAGGTGTTTCCCCCTGCTGTTCAGTCTCGGCCGTAAAAGCTGATCCTCCCTTATTGGATGTCTGTTCCGCTGTTTTTGGATCGCTTACAGTCTGTTCTGTCGTAGTTTCGCCCTCAGCCGCAACGATACTCATACCGTCACTGGCTATAGTCGTACTGACAAGAACAAAAGCCAGTAGAAACGCCCAAAATCTTTGCAAATGCTTTGCCTTCTTCATTTTTTGTTTCTCCTCTCCATTTTTTATAACTCACTAAACAAAATTAATTAATCATCTTTCATTGTTTCATCTCCCAGGGCACTGTCCATGAGCTTCAGCAGCTCAAGGGCGCTCCGGAAATGCTTTGTGACCCCCTTTTCCGTCCAGGATATGGAGCCCTGCCATGTTGCATTCTGCCTGCTGTTTACCCGGACAATGAAGGAAGCTTTACGTCCGACCTGGTTCTTTACGTCCTGTTCATCCCTCATTGCTTCCGCCTCCTCGCCTTTTGCCGACTGTACCTTTCTCGATTTCAGTGTTCTGTCCCGGGTTGATGCCTGAGGAAAATTCAGCCTGTCATATAACGTTTCCATTTCCGTTATCAGCTGCAGCTGATTGGAAAATAAAACGGGGGATTCAGAATAACAATGATACATTCTGCCCGCTACAAGCTCTTCATTTATCTCATCTATGCAGACACTGACAATGTTTTTGGGTTTTGGTCCGGCCCGTAATGGAGTATTCTGCATAAAGCACCTCCCTTTCGCTGTTAATTTGAGTATAGCGAACCACCTGTAACACCAAGCGTTACATCAGAGGGAATTTTGAATTTTTTTTAAATAGTTTTTAATTTTTTGATTTAACCAGAGAAAATAACAGATAATCAGAATAAAAAGAGCACAGGCATTATACCCTGTTCTTTCTCCTGTTTGATATCAGCCGCTTCCACGCTTTATCCACAAAAAAACCGCCCGGATGTTCTCCGGACGGTTATACCTTTTCCATATCTCTTTATGTATATGCAATTGTTTCCTGTCAGTTCCAAATAGAACCGGCCTGTCTGAACGACAGTTCTTCTCCCGGCCTGTCTTCCTCTACCGCAGGCTGTACCTTATACTCAATAGCAGCACGAGCCTTCAGTCCAAAGCTGAGGAAACGGCTGTCTATTCTGTTCTGGATGACAGAGCTGTCTTCCAGGTGCAGGCCAATCAGCAGAATCAGAAACTGGTTGGCTCCGTAACGGGTATAAAAGTCCCCCCTGCGCAGTGAGGAGCCAATTGCCTGTTTCAGCTTTTCCATATATTTTTCCAGCTTGTTCTCATCTGTCAGAGGCTGTCCCTCCCGGTCTACCATGGTGCACAGCATCAGGAAGGCCGCCTGACCGTTCCTTTCCAGCATACGGCATACGATATGATAACAGTCCGTAAAGCCGGGATAGGTGCAGAAATACGCGCCGTATTTCTCCTTTTCCTCCTGCAGCCCGTCCTTGATATCCGTTACCACTGCAGCCCTGAACTGAACCTTATCGCTCATGGCATGGAAGCGTTCCATCATCTCTTCCGACGGCGTCAGCCCAAGTTCTTCAAAATAGAAGGAGGTGGCCTTTTCATAAACATCCATGGCTTCCTTAAAACGCTCCAGAGACATCAGGCAGTCTATCTGGCCCAGATAAAATTCCTCATACGGATAAATACTGCAGGCCCGGGTACTCAAATCCAGCAGTTCTTCAAAACGCCCTCTGCTTTTCAGAAGCGCCTCCGCTTCCCTGAGACAGTCAAAATACAATTTCTGATATTCCATGCCGGATACGGCTACCCATTCTTCCCCCGCAAGCTCAGGAAGGAACTCTCCCTGATAAATATGGCAGGCTTTTATCAGCAAGGCAATTTTCTCATCCTCGTCCATTTCCTTAAGAGCCAAACCGGCCGTCTCAAGAAAAACTTCCGTATCCAAAACAACGGGCTGTTCCTCCCGATCCCAGAAATAGCTTCCCGCTTTGATTTTAATACAATCTGCATCACCGAAGCATTCCTTCGTTTTCAGATATTTACGGAGCCTGTGAGCATTGACCCGGAGAGTCACGGTCGGATCCTCCAGCTCATCATGTCCGTAAAGCCGGCTGATGAGTTCTTTTCTGGGAATTCCTTCTTTGCCGACAGCAAGCACACAGATGAGAAGATGTATCATCTTCGTAGTGTTTGCGTAATCCAGAACAACAGGCGTCCCTCCGCAGGAAACCGAAAAACCACCGAACATGTTAATACTGACAATCCTTTTCTCTTTCATAGATCCTCTTCTTCCATGTCGCAGCTAAATCCATTCAACTGTTTCTAAGTTAAGTATAGAAACAATATTCCGCTTTGTCAACGAAAAGGATGTTGGTAAAAAATACAGAAGCATAGTATAATATACTTAAATCCGGCTATTTTCCGCACTTTCCCTCTGCTGGAAGGCTCCGGATATAACGTGTAAAATCTTTACCCGATCATAATTATAAAAGGAGAAACTTATGAAACTGGATACCATACACCATGTTGCCCTGATTTGTTCCGACTATCAGGCTTCCCGGCATTTTTACGTGGATTTGCTGGGTTTTGAAATTATCCGGGAAAATTACCGGGAGGCCAGAGGTGATTATAAGCTGGACCTGAGGCTGGGAGACTGTGAGCTTGAGCTTTTTGCCATCCCCGGCAGCCCGGCGCGTCCAAGCTATCCGGAGGCCTGCGGTTTGAGGCATCTTGCCTTCCATGTTTCCTGCATTGAGGACACAATAAGGGAATTAAACGGGCTGGGGATTGAGACGGAGCCTGTAAGGATCGATGAATTTACCCGAAAAAAAATGACCTTTTTTAAGGATCCTGACGGCCTGCCCCTGGAACTGCACGAATAACCAACATATTGTAAAAAAAGAAGGGCTATGCAACAGCCCCTCCATGAAAAATGCACTCATAAATTTTAACGGTACCATAATAAATTTCTTCCTGTCCCTGAAACCATTCCAAACTGCCGCAGGAAGAACAGTGGTACAGGTATTCGCCTTTCCGGTAAAGCGCAGGGCCCCGGAAAGGCTTTTTTTCATCCACAAGGCCCAGCGCTTCCTTCAGAAAGCCTGTATCGAAGCTGTCGGCCAGCGTGCGGCCGGAATAATTCATTGACCAAATCGGTACCGCTGCCTTTTCCTGCTTTTGCCAGACCGCTTCCTCTCCGGTGAAGAGCCGTCCTCCCAGATACGTGTCCATATAAAAATAATCTTCTTCCTCATAACGGAAATCATGGGCGCCCGGCCTGCAGGGTTCTTTTTCCTCCCCGCCATTCCCGGTATAGGTCTGCCGCTTCGCCCGAAGCAGGAAATCCACCGCCTGCCATTCTGACAACCTGAGGTTCCCTTTTCATAAAGCATGGAATAACGCCTGCACTCTGTCATACCAGAAGCCTTTCTCCGTCCTTACACATAGCTTTCCCGGCCGCCTGATAACAGGCCGCCGGGAAACTAATGAAAATATTATGCTTCCACAATAAGCAGATCCCAGGGTGCAACGGTCAGGATTTCTCCCTGCGTTACCGCTTTTTGGGAAAACAGCTCCCTGCCGCTTCCTCCGCAGGCACACGCCTTCGCTTCGCCGGAATAGTTCAGATAGTAGGTAATCCGCTTTCCCTTGCCATTCGTTCCTTCTCTGATAACCAGCGGGAATGGGATTTCCTGTTTCCAGGTCCACCAGCCCTTTTCCTTCCATAAAGAAGCCAGCAGAGCCTTCAGATATGCCGGAGAAGTCATACACCCAAAATAAATCCCCAGCCCCTTACCGAAGTCCTTCCTGGTAACCGCCGCATATTTTTTCCAGGCATAATGATCGTACCCGGAAATCACCTGCGCATCCTCCGTTTCCAGCAGTTCCATGAACAGCTCCGCGTTTCTTTCCTCATCCGCAAGCGCAAAGGAATCTCCCGTCAGCCTCACTCCTGAAGGCGCCGTAAACTGGTGGTACTTCACCCCGAAGCAGTCCTTCAGAAGATACGGCTGCACCTGGGTGCGCACCTTCACATTTTCATCGGTAAAAGCGGTTTTAAAGGTGGCTATCACACAGCCTCCCTGTCCGGCGAAATCCCTTATCCTCTTAAGGCAGTCTTCCTGTGCAGAATAAAGGGCGGGCACAAAAAGAACGTCATAGCGCGAAAGCTCTTCCTCCTGCGTGCTCACAAAATCACATTCAATATTCATTTCATACAGCGCGTCATAAATCCATCTAACCACATCATTATAATCTGTCCTGTTTGCGCCGTTTCCGGGGAACGGGAACCATTTCAGGGCGGTCAGCGCTTCATTGCTCACCATAATTGCCGCTTTATTTTCCTTTTTCAGATGCAGCAGGCTGGGGCTCAGCTCACGGAACTGCCCACCAATCCGGCAAGCCTCACGGTACACCGCATTTTCCTCAAAATCATGGCTGAGCAGGCCCTTCCAATAGGTTTCGCAGGCATTGTGGATGGAATGCCAGTGCCAGTACATCACGGAATCCGCTCCGCTGGCAAGGTGGCTGAAGGCCTGCAGACGAAGCTGCCCTTCATAAGGCGTCCACTCCGGGAAGCCCTGTGCTTCCGTTTCAATCAGGAAATAATTGTTCTTTTTCAGGGATCTGGTCAGATCGCCGCCAAAGGCAATCTCCTTCCCGGTCAGCTTGTCCTGGCTGGGATGATAGATATCGCAGCCTGCAATGGTCACCGCCTCTGCCGCCTTAAAATGATCCACATCCGGCTGCACCCCATAGGAATAGCCCTTCCAGGCAAAGTCAAAATTATGGGTGATAAACTGGTCCGCCCTTTTATACTCCCCGACAATCTCTGCCTGGCGTTTCAGGAAATCAGTAACCAGCTGCCTCTGGAATTTCTCAAACTCACAGCCCAGGCTGCCGTTGATGGTCCCCGTCACACTGGGGAATTCCTCCCAGGAATTAATCCGGTTGCTCCAGTAATCCAGGCCGAAATCATGGTTAAAACGTTCCAGGTCTCCCTCGTATTTTTTCCGCATATGACGAACAAACATCTGCTGCACATTTTCACTGCTCGTACCGAAATGCTTTGTCTCATTATCCAGCTGAAAACCGATGACACACCGGTAACCCGCCACAGCCTCCATCAGCCTGCGGATAATCCGTTCCGCAAAAAAACGGTAGGCCGGGTGCGTGATATCCATAATCTGCCTGGCGCCATAAGGCCGCCTGCCGCTCCTGTCCGTAACCATGACCTCCGGATAGGCCTTGGCCATCCATGCCGGAATCGCATAGGTCGGGGTGCCCACGATCACATAAAGCCCCTCCCGTTCGCAGGCATCCAGAACCTTAGTCACATGGGAAAAATCAAACACTCCCTCCTCCGGCTCTTCCGTACTCCAGGTTGACTCCGCGATCCTGATTACATTAATCCCCGCTTTTTTCATCATGCTGATATCCTTATCCAGCCGTTCATAGGGCATATACTCATCGTAATATGCCGCCCCGTATAATAATTCCTCCATGGCACAAACCTCCTGTAAATTTTCTGGGCAGTTATTCTGCTTCCATCATATAAAGCTTCCTCCCCGACTGCAAGACGGATATATGTGGTCACCTGTCCACATTTGGGCAAATACCTCTCCCTGCCGGATACAAAAATGGCCGGCAGGGCTTCTTCCCCTCCTTCAACGCCCCTGTAAAAAGCCTTAGCAATATCTTAACCATCTTTTTTATCTATTTACCCATATACGTGTTATAATACAAATAGAAAGCATACATTTTCCACAAAGAAAGAGGTGTTAATATGGCAGCAGCAATCATTATCGGCTCCATTATAGCTATTGTATGCGGAAAATATCTTCTTACTTTTATTACAATTTACAAAAACTCCGTATCTCCGCACAAACCTGGCTGACAATTCATCTGTACGAAAAAAGCAGACGGCGAAAACCATCTGCTTTTTACTGTATTCTTCGTAACTTTTCCTTCTTAAAATTCTTCTTCGTCTTCGCTTGCAGCCACAGCCGAAACAACGGAAGAAACCGCTGCAACAACAACAGCAACAATAATAATCAATAACATACCGCCCATCAAAAGCAATACTTCCATCTCCCGACGTCCTCCATTTCTCCTTTCGGCCAGGGCCCGGCGTTATCTTTCATCGGAGCCTGTCCGCTTTTTTCATTATAACATACCGCAACCTATCCTACAAGAAAAAAAGACTCCGGTTTTCACTCCGGAGCCCTGCAATTTTCTCAGCGAGAAATTACTGTTATGCAATTTTGGACTTTGCCAGCTCTGCAAGCGTAGCGAATCCTTCTGCATCGTTTACTGCCATTTCAGCCAGCATCTTTCTGTTCATATCGATACCAGCCAGCTTCAGGCCGTACATAAATTTGCTGTAAGATAAACCGTTCATTCTTGCTGCTGCATTGATACGGGCAATCCACAGCTGTCTGAACTGACGCTTTCTTTCTTTACGTCCTGCGTAAGAAGAAGTGAGAGCTCTCATAACAGACTGTTTTGCTACTCTGTACTGTTTGGATCTTGCTCCTCTGTAACCTTTCGCAAGTTTTAATACTTTGTTATGTTTTCTTCTGGCACTCATGCCGCCTTTAATTCTTGCCATCTCTTAATTTCCTCCTTACGACTTATAAATACGGTAAAATCTTTTTCATATTCTTAACATTGGTTGCATCCGTAATAGCCGGTTTCCTAAGATTTCTCTTTCTCTTTGTGGATTTCTTAGTTAAGATATGGCTCTTGTAAGCTTTGGATCTTTTTAATTTTCCGGTTCCGGTAACTTTAAAACGTTTTGCAGCTGCTCTGCTTGTCTTCATTTTGGGCATAACAAAATCCTCCTATACTCATTATCCTGAAAAATCTATTTTAACTGTACGTATTAACGCTTTTCAGTTAAAAACATAGTCATTGTACGGCCCTCCACCTTGGGAGCCTTCTCAACTACCGCCACATCCGACAACATCTGTGCAAAATCTTCCAGAATATGTCTGCTTGCCTGCATATGGGCCATTTCACGTCCGCGAAACCGCAGTGTCACTTTAACCTTATTTCCTTTGGTAATGAATTTCTTCGCCGCGGTAACCTTGGTATTCATATCATTGGTATCGATATTGGGAGACATACGGATCTCCTTAATCTCGATTATTCTCTGCTTCTTCTTAGCTTCCTTCTCTTTACGTGCAAGCTCGTATCTGTACTTGCCATAATCCACAATCTTACAAACAGGCGGTTTTGCCGTAGGCGCAATCTTGACCAGGTCAAGCCCCGCTTCCTCTGCCATTTTCATAGCTTCTTTGACAGACATAACTCCTAACTGGGAACCGTCTTCCCCGACCAAACGTATCTCCCTGTCTCTGATCTGTTCGTTAATTAATAATTCGCTAATAGTCTTTCCCTCCTAAGAAACAAAGGATCCGCACCCTCCGTGCGTCCTCAATCTAAAAATAAGCAACTTTCTCCGGCACAGCCGCCGGATAGATAAACCGGAACCACTCGGTTCACCAGCCTTATCCGCCGCATCTGCATAACACACAAAAAAAGCGGATAGTCAGACTATCCACTTGAATTCCCTCAATCCCTGCAGTTTCCTGCCGGTTTCCTGAACCTGTAAACACCTATGAGCCCAATCGCTATAGGGTGAGAGCGGATACTCTGCTTGCCAGTTCTGTACTCACGTACTTGTTTACTCTATCACATACAGACTCTAATGTCAACGCATTTCATTTTATTTTTTATATTTTATTTTCCGGCCTTATTAAGGAACTCCTCCGCATTATCTATGGTAACTTTATAATAAGGAAGATAGATATATTTCCCGTTCTCAAACTTCATTTCCTCCAGCCCTTTCCCGTATACAAGGGAAAACGCCAGCTTTGCCATAGCCGCCGCCTGTCCTTCCTTATCATTATATACGGTCCCGGCCAGCTTTGCATCCATAACCGCCTTCAGCCCCGCGTCCGTGCCGTCAATCCCGAAAAAAACAGGGATAGCGGATTCCGTGATATTCAGCTTCGCATAGGCGTCAATGGCTCCCAGCGCCATATCATCATTATTTGCAAGAACCAGTTCAATTTCATTGGAATGCTGTCCAATCATCTGCATCATCCGGTTCTGGGCCTGCGCCCGGTTCCAGTTGGCGATGCCGTAGCTGAGCTTTTCCAGCTCTATCCCGTTATTTTTCAGCGTGTCCACCGCATTTTCCGTACGGATGATGGAATCCTGGTGCCCAGGCTCCCCTTCCAGCACCACATACTGGATCTTCCCGTCACGGTTGCGGTCCACCCGTCTGTCCGAATGTATCAGCTCAGCCGCAAGCTCCCCCTGCATCACCCCCGACTGTTTCGCTTTTGCCCCTACATAATAAAGCTTCTCCCACTGCATCATATCCTCAGCAACCGGCTCCCTGTTAAAAAATATGACAGGCACATCATTCTCCCTTGCCAGATCAATGATCTCCGACGGATCGGCACGATCCACCAGATTGACACACAGGACATTGCTCCCTTCATCGATCAGCGCCTTCACCTGATCGTTCTGGGTACGCTGGGAACCGGCAGCATCCCGGATCGTCACCGTTGTTTCCACACCTTCCTCAGACAGCTCATTCAGCTGTTCCTTCAGGCAGTCAAGCAATTCCCCGATAAATACATCGCTTTCATTATAGCATGCCACGCCCACATAAACCTTATCCGGCACGGCCGCCTGCCTGCCGCAGGCTCCCAAAAGCAGCGTCGCCATGAGAATTGGCAGCAATCCTGCACAATATTTCCTAACCTTCATCTAATCCCCTCATTCTACTGGCTCATCGTAAAAATGATTTCCTGATTTTCTTTGGAAAACAGCGTATCCCTGCGAAGGACGGTGTAGGAAACCGTCCGGTCATGCATTTTGTGGAAATAATGTGTAAGAATCTCCGCCGCCTCCGTCAGGCTCTGATAGCCCACATTGAATTCATCGGGCACCACCAGGCAGCCCGCAATCCCCGTATCCAGATAATAGACCGCCTCCGTGGAATTCCCGATTCCATACACCAACGCCCCATGCAGATCATTCGCGGCGGCATATTCTCCGGCCATGGTAAAGCTGTTGTCATCCAGGGCAATCACAAAATCCACAGCCGGCTGATCCTCCAGTAACGCTTCCCCTTCTTCCGAAAAAGGAG
This sequence comes from Clostridium sp. KLE 1755, assembly GCF_000466465.2. Classification (NCBI taxonomy): domain Bacteria; kingdom Bacillati; phylum Bacillota; class Clostridia; order Eubacteriales; family Clostridiaceae; genus Clostridium; species Clostridium sp. KLE 1755. Next base: position 15,912 of record NZ_KE992777.1, on the reverse strand, counting down.
CCGCAACAGACCAGCTGATACTTGCCTCCGTGTTTTTCAGGGCCTCCAGGAATCCCCTTTTTCTCTCATGAACCGCCTGTGAATCCCCTGTTTTAGAGAAAATCCCCAGGACTTTTCCATCCAGGCTGCCGCTGTAATCCTTCAGCAGCTCCTCCGCCAAAGCGGCTCCCATGGCATATTGGTTCGGCTCTACAACAGGCAGCCGGGAATCCCCTCCGCTCTCAGCCGCCGTCTGCTCTGTCAGCAGCACGGGAATCCGGTTTGCCATTTTCCTCAGCATTTCTTCAGCGCCCGGTACAGGCTGCACGATGACCGCAGCTGCCCCGTTATCTATTTCCCTCTCTATCAGGCTCTTTTCCTCTTCCACCGTTAATGCGCCGCCGGTGCTGACAACAGACATCCTGACCTCCAGATCCTGCTCCGCCATTTTCAGTCCGTATTGGAAGGCCGCCCACTGATTGTCCTCAGAATCCTGGATGATCACAGAAATCCGGTCCAGCTCTTTCCCGTTTTTCTCCCGCACCATGATAAAGGCCACGGCAATCACCATGACGGTCAAAAGGGCTTCAGCCATAATAAACATCTTTTTGCTGTTCTTCATCTCCACCTGCCCCAGAGCGTATTGGCACTCTGCCCTACATCTCTTTGTTCATCATTTCATCCCGGTTGAATATATGCCCCTTCTCCAGAATCTTCCTGTTTTCTTCCGTATACGGAACTGCCGGAAGGCAGACAGAGACAGTGGTGCCCTCATCCGGTTCGCTTTCCACCGAAATACCATACTCTTTTCCAAAAAGGATCTGAATCCGGTTATTTACATTTACAAGGCCGACCCCGGAGCCATGTTTACGGACCCTGCCGCTGTCCGTAAGAAGGAAGCGCACCTCCTCCTCCGACATCCCGATTCCGTTATCCGTCACCGACAGGATGACACTGCCTTCCTGTATCCGTCCTGTCACCCGGATCTCCCCGCAGTCGTCCATGCCGCTGACTCCATAAGCTATGGCATTTTCCAGGATCGGCTGTAAAATCAGCTTTACCGTGCAGCAGGAACATACATCAGGGTCGATGTCAAATACAATGGAAAAAGAATTTTTATACCGCACCTTCTGGATGTTCATATAGCTTTCCGCATGCTGCAGCTCATCCTTTATGCTGATTACCGTGCATCCCTGGGAAAGGCTGATCCGGAAGAATTTTGCCAGCTGGGAAATCATGAATACGGCCTCGTCATTCCGTCCGCCTTCCACCATCCACGTAATGGAGTCCAGGGTGTTATACAGAAAGTGGGGATTAATCTGGCTCTGCAGCGCATCCAGCTCACTTTTCCTTCTTTCATTCTGTTCCTGGACGCTCCTCTTCATGAGCGTTTCTATTTTTTCATAGGAGCTTTGTATGGAATGTCCCAGGTATCTGATTTCCGAAGAGCCGCCTATATAGATTTCCGGCTTTCCTCCCGCCTCATAGCCCATAACCGAATCATTCAGCCTGCATATCGGGCTGGATATCCTGACCGAAACCACCCGGTAAATAATTACAAGGGTCATTACCATCAGCAGCATAAGCATGACGATAAAATACCGGACATTAATCATGCCGTGGGTAAATGTGGAATCGGGAATCACACCGACCAGCTTCCAGCCGGTATAGCTTATGGTATTTACAATTACCGTCCTGCGCTCCCCTTCAAAGGTTTCCTCGCAGACGCCGTCCCTGTATTTTGCAGCCGCCGCGCTGTTTTCGCTCGCAATCCCGTCGCTTATCTGAATCTGGCGCGGATGGTAGATAATCTGCCCGTTGCTGTCGCACAGATAATAATACTGCCCGTTATTTAACGTATTGATCTGCCTCATCATACGGGAAATGCTGAAATAATCCATATCCACAAGCAATACGCCTATCTGCGGATCCCCATGTATGGTAAACTCCGCAACCCGGCTCAGGGAAATCACCCAATAATAACGGAGCGTGCCGTCGTCAAACAGGTTCTGGATATGAGGCGTGGAAAAATGCATGTTTTCCATTTTCTCCATGGCCTGTATATACCAGCCCTGCCTGGTGACGTTGGGATCCTCCTTCTGGCTGGCAACCGGCTCCGCCGCAATCAGGCTCCCACTGCCGTTGTACACGGCAATGCTGCGCAGATTCCCCTTGTTGGCCTCGTATAAAAGATCCATTCCCTGCTGAATCACATCGCTCTGATCGGAAAAGTCATTCTCTTTTATGACATTATAATAGACCGCATCCGAAATCTGCCGCATGCTGACCAGGTAATCCTCCAGATTTTCCCCTGCCTGCTCCATCAGCTTTTCCGTACTCTGTATCGTTTTCCCCCGGGACAGGGTAGAAAACCTGAAGTACATCACAATTCCCAGGATCAGCATAATTGAAATGGATATTACGGAAAACACCAGCATAATTGTGGATTGAATCCCTCTGGACTTATTTTTTTTCATACGCCGGAAATATTTATTTCTCACATGAGCCATGCTCCATTCTGTACTTTGAAGGGGATACGCCGAACCTCCGTTTAAACACATAGCTGAAATAATTGGGATCGGTATAACCTACGTTCTTTGCAATGATATAGCTTTTTTCATTTGTTTCAATCAGCATCCTTGACGCCCGATCCATCCGGTATTCCGTCAGATAGCCAATAAAGGAGTTTCCCGTCTCCTTCTTAAAAACAGTGGAAAAATAGGAATTGGACACGCCCAGAATCTCGCAGATATTATCCAGTGAAAATTCTTCATCCGAATAATGGCTGCCCACATATTCCTTTGCCTTAAATACAAAGGACTGGGTTGATTTGCTCCGCGCGCTGATTAAAGTTTCCCGAAACAAAAGACAGATGCCGATAAGCCATGCCAGCAGCGCCTCCGGTTCCAAATCCAGAAGCCGCAGGTACAGATTCCTGATATTCCCGGCAAAATCCGGGACATCAATATCATTATTCACCGCAAATCTGTACAGGGCGCTTATCAAATCCATCAGGGCGATATGATACTGCTGCAGGGATTGGGCCGGACAGGATATATGCTTCATATAGCGCTTGACCGCTCCCACGATATCCTCCTTGGAATTCAGGCGGATCATGCCGAACAGGCTAAACAGCTCCGTATCAGGCGTGCCGTCCGGTTTGCTTATTTCGTGAGGCGCAATCTCCTTCATATTGATGGCCCTGGAAACGCCGTAGATAACCCGGTAAGAAACAGCTTCCCTCGCGCTGCTGTAGGACTGGGATAAACCGGTGAGCCGCTCACAGACCTGTCCGATCCCCACAGTGACAACCGCGCCGATGATACGCCGTGCATATCTGCAGAACCTGTCGCATTCATCCGTCAGCTCCGGCACTTCATTTTTACTCTGAAGCTGCGCAATTAAAACTGTGTTTTCCAGATAGGAAAAGCATTTTGCCTGCCATTTTTCTCCCAGATGCTCCCTGGCCTGCTTCTGGACGGACGCGGCCAGCAGCAGCGGATTCATGTTCTCCGGCACCTGGCTGGAGGATGTGTGCACCACAAGACAGCAGTAAAAAGGTCCTTCAAAGGAAATCTGATAATTGGACAGATATCTGGGGATTTCCTCCTCGCGCAGCCTGCCCTCAATCAGCGTGGAATAGAAGTTTGCCTGCAGGAACGGAAGCGAATCCATATAGTACTTCTGCAGGACCGCCGCGTTGCGCTTTTCACTGATTTCCTGATCCAGCTTTATTTTCAGCTGGGTGAAAACATTGATGAGCTCCGTAGAGTTTACAGGCTTGAGAATATATTCCTCCACCTCCAGATGGACGGCCTCTTTTGCATATTCAAACTCATCAAAGCCTGTGAGGAAAAGGATTTTGGTGGTGGTAAACTCCGCCTTAATACGTTTTGCCAGCTCCATGCCGTCCATATAAGGCATTTTGATATCCGTCAAAACCACATCCGGCTGAAACTCCTCCACCATTTCCAGCGCCTTGACACCATTGTTGGCAAATCCGATGACGGAGAAGCCCAGTCCCTCCCAATTAATTTTCCTTCTGATGGCCTTGATGACCTCTTCCTCATCGTCCGCCAGAAGCACCGTATATGTATCCATATTTATTCTCCATATGCATGTATCCGGGCGCCGCATTTTTCCTTACTATGATTATAACAAATGCCAAAAGGTATGTAAATGCGGGCGCCATGCACAAAAGAGCCAGAACTGCTTCCGGCTCTCTTTGCAATATCAGGCACTATTTTTTCTGTACATACTTCAGGCAGTCAAGGGTGACTGCAGTAATGATGATGATACCTTCAAATACGAACTGAAGGTTTGTATCAATTCCAAGGATGGTAAGGGAGTAAATGAGCACTGTAAAAATAAGCACGCCGACTACCACGCCCGAAATCTTGCCGATGCCGCCGGTAAAGGATACGCCGCCGACCACGCAGGCCGCGATGGCATCCATTTCCCAGCCCTGGCCATAGGCTGCCGAGCCGGAACCCACCATTCTTGCACATTCAAGCCATGAACCGAAGCCGTAAAGGATACCGGCCAGGATGAATGCCCCCATAGTCACGCCGAACACCGAAATGCCGGAAACTGCCGCCGCTTCCGGATTTCCGCCCACTGCATACAGATTTTTGCCGAAGGTGGTCTTATTCCAGATAAACCATACGATGGCAATGGCCGCCACCGCCCATAAAATAATTGTGGGGAAGCCATTGAGCCTCGGAATGATCACCTTGGGAATGGAAGGTTCGATGGCGCCGAAGGACACGCCCTTTGTGGCATATGTAACAAGGCCGAAAATTACAAGCATATTTGACATCGTGGAAATAAAAGGATGCATTTTGAATTTGGCGGTAAAGAAGCCGCCGATGGCTGTAAAAAATGTGCAAAGAAGAATACACATTATCAGCGCAAAAATCACTCTCAGGCCCAGGGGAACGCCCGTAAAGTCAAATACATGGCCGAATACCGCGCCTGTGTTGATTCCCTGATGCATGATGATGGTTGCCGTCGTCATCCCCATGCCAACCATACGTCCGATGGAAAGATCCGTCCCGGTCAGCAGGATCAGGCCGGCAACGCCCAGGGCAAGGAACATTCTGGGAGAAGCCTGCTGGAGAATATTCAAAACATTGTTATAGGTAAGCAGGGGAACATGCTTTACAAAGGGTGTAACTATGCACAGTCCGATAAAAATCAGGATAATCGCGATATACAGGCCATTCTGCAGCAGGAATGTCCTTCGGTTGAAGGTATATTTGTAATTCTCCCATTTCTGCGCCCGCATCTGCATAAAAGTAAATTTAGACATTCGCAGCATATCGATCAGATGATATTTCCAGACAATTGCCGCATGCCTTCTGTCCTTGATCTGCGCAAGCTCTTTTTCCAGCTCCATTTTGGCATCGAAACGGAGATTTTTATAAACATACTTTTCGTTTTTTATTTCCTTATGATCGGTAAGCTTTGCCAGGGTTTTTTTATGCTCCTGCTCAAGCTTTGCAATATTATCGGCATATTTTTTCTGCGCGGCCACATATTCCTGTGAGCAGCTTTCTTTCACCGCCTGATAATAGTCTTTGTTAAAATGGGCCTTCAGATACCCTTCCGCATCAGCAATTAACTTGGAAATTTCTTCCTTATTCTTTGCTTCCACCGCTTTTGCTTTTAACATCTCAGACTTGATTTCTTCAGTCTGTGCTGTTTTTTCTTCCTTCGTAAGGCCATGATCTCTCTTTATTGCGTCAATTTCACTCTGAAGGGAAACCACCCTGTTTGATCCATCCACTCTGAGACTGTCAATCTTTTCCTGGATTTCACCCACATAATCCTCAATTGGCTTACGCAGCTGCATTTCCTGTTCCGCCGTAAGGGTTTTATTATTTTCATTATCCATATCACAATCTCCCCTTTATAGGTATTTTGCACTGAGTCTCAACAGCTCTTCCTGGTTTGTCTCTTTTGTATTCACAATTCCTGAAAGACGTCCGTTCGACATAACGCCGATACGGTTGGTGATTCCCAATATCTCCGGCATTTCAGAAGAAACAACAATAATTGTCTTTCCCTGCTTCGCCATATTGATGATCAGCTCGTATATTTCGTATTTCGCACCCACATCGATTCCTCTTGTAGGTTCATCCATCATGAACACTTTGGGTTCCCGCTCCAGCCATTTCCCAAAGATAACCTTCTGCTGGTTGCCGCCGGAAAGGCTGGAGATCATGTCATCCGGCCCCATACATTTGGTATGCATGATTCTGATTTCATTTCCGGTGGCCTTTATCATCTTCGCATTGGAAAGAGCCACACCGCTTTTATATTGTTCCAGGTTTGCAATCGTGGTATTAAAGGTCAGATCCCCCTTCAGGAAAAGCCCGTTGGCCTTTCGTTCCTCGGTAATCATGGCAAACCCATGCTCCATGGCCTCTTTTGCGCTGCTGAAATTCATAAGGCGGTTATTGAAATATACCCGGCCCGCCGCCCTGGTGCGGACCCCGAAAATCGTTTCCAGCAGCTCCGTACGCCCTGCGCCCACCAGCCCGTACAGGCCGAAAATCTCTCCTTCCCTTACGTCAAAGGAAACATCCTGCAGATGCGGTTCGAATTTAGTGGACAGGTTCCGGATGGATAAAACCACCCCTTTGGGGACATTGTCCACCGGCGGAAAACGATTATCAAGCGAACGGCCTACCATGGCCGCAATCAGCTCGTTCATATTGGCATCGCTGGTTTTCTTCGTCATAACCAGGTTGCCGTCACGCAGTACCGATATCTCGTCACAGATTTCAAAAACCTCATCCATTTTATGAGAAATATAAATCAGCGCGATCCCCTGTTTTTTTAACATCCTCATCATCCCGAAAAGCTTATCGACTTCCTGCACAGTCAGGGAGGATGTAGGCTCGTCAAGAACAATCACTCTGGAATTATAGGAAATAGCCTTGGCAATTTCACACATCTGACGCTGTGACACGGACATATTCCGCATGGGCTGCGTAAGATTTACGGTCATACCCAGCTTCCGGAAAAGATCGGAAGCCTCTTTTTTCATTCTGCCTTCATCAATTACACCCATGGAATTCACCGGATAACGTCCGAGAAACAGATTATCAACCACATTCCGTTCCAGGCACTGGTTCAGTTCCTGATGAACCATGGCAATCCCGTTCTCAAGCGCATCCTTGGGACCGGAAAAGCTCACTTCCTTCCCATTCAGGAAAATAGTCCCCTCATCCTTCTGGTAGGTACCGAACAGGCACTTCATCATGGTTGACTTTCCGGCGCCGTTCTCACCCATAAGGCCCATAACGGTCCCGCTCCTTACATCCAGGCTGATGCGGTCCAGAACCCTGTTCCGGCCGAAGGACTTGCTCATACCGCGTATTGATAAGACGATATCATCTTTCTTATCTGCCATATTTTTTACTCCTCTGCTATAACTTCCCAAAAGAGGTTATTAGGGAGAATTTCTTCTCCCTAATAACCTGCCTGCACGGCTTTCATTTCCATGAGTTTTACTGATCGAGCAGGCTTGTATAAGACGCCGCGTTGTCTGTTTTAACCATATTAATGGCAAATGCATCATACTGGCTGGGATTGCCCAGACGGTTGGTAATATTGGATTCTGTCTGTCCGTCACCGCCGATGTAATCAACATCCAGGTTGAGGAGCTTATCATACTTCTGAAGAAGCGGCTGATAGGTGGATCCAAGGAAGTTATCGGAAGAATTATAAATATTCAGCCATACCTTCTTTACAGGGCTTGTAGCCTCATCCAGCTGATTGGATACCGGCGCATAAACCATGGTGGAATCCATATAATCCTTATAATTGTCAGCAGTAACAGCCACGTTCAATGCATAATAGGAACGCTCATCTTCCCTGTATACATATACGTCATCACTGAGCACATTTCCCGCCGCATCCGCTGTGGCGATGCCTGTGTTAATATCCACTCCGTCAAGCGCATTACGCAGGACACGAAGCGTCAGATAAGCCTGAACATCCGCATGCTGGCTGATGGTTCCGCCGTAGCCCTCTGCGATAGCGGCCACTGCGTCGCTGTTTGCATCATAACCAAAGGTAGGAACCTTGTTGTCCTTAGACCAGGCGTTAAACATTGACATGCCCATTCCGTCATTATTGGAAACAACGATATCAATCTGATCGCCGAAGGAAGAAGACCAGGTGCCGATGCCGTTGCCGGCTGTTGCTGCATCCCATGTCGCTCCTGCGGAATTCTTCATTTCCTGGGAAGCCAGTTCGCGGACAACGTAAGTCTTGCCGTTCACTTCCAGGGTTCCATCCTGTACGGCCGACGCCGTGCCGTCTGTATTGGTTCCCACCGGTTCGCTGTTGATGTTGCCGTCTTTGTCAACAGCTGTGCCAAGAGCTTTACGAACGCCTCTTGTACGTGCGATGGAGTCATTATGTCCGATATCGCCGATGGCCAGCACATAGCCGATGGTTCCGTCGCCGTTACGGTCAATAGTATCAATGTTCTTTTCGATATAATCTTTTACCATGGTACCCTGAAGCTCCGCACCCTGGTTGGCGTCAAAGCCTACATAATAAGTATCTTTGTTGTAATTCAACGCTGTCATGTCAAGCTGGCCTGTGGCGCTGCTGGAAGGCTGGCGGTTAAACCATACCAGCGGCTTGTCCTTGTTCGCCATTGTCCCTGTGTCGGCCGGCGCCGCTTCTGCCGGCGTTGTTGCCGCAGCAGCTGTCGTTTCCTTTCCCGCAGCCGGTGTATCAGCCGCCGCAGGTGTTTTGCTGGCACCGCATGCGGCCAAAGACAGCCCCATCAGTATTGCCATTGTCATGCACCCCAATTTTCTCTTCATATTTTTCTCCCTTCTGTTTGACACGCTTCTTTGTATTTGTCAATATGGATAGTTTATATGATATTTATCCAGTATTATATAGAATATTTTTCGATTATCATTGAAATTTCTATTTTTATTCAACGTATATGCTGCAAATATAACATTTTTATTCATTTTTTATAAGCATTATCTATAATGTAACATTTCTGATTAAAGCAATAAAAAAAGCGGGAAAACGCACAATGATACGTTTTCCCGCTTCTGCTTTTATATCCTGCAAAAACCGGTGAAAATAAATGCTGCCGCCTCAGGCGGCATTAATCAGCTCCCTCCATGTAAGCGCAGGGATAATATCAGTTACAGCTTATCTTTCCTTAAAGGTAGCACAGGCTGTCTCACCGCAGTCACAGGCGCCGCAGCCCTTGATGTCCACATGCTCCGCATAGCACTTGTAATTTGTGTTATACACACATTTTACAGCTTCGCAGTCGATGCTGATAGTCCTGCAGGGATTCATGGCGTTGGATGCGGACTCACCGGTCCTGTCCTTGAAGCTTTCGCAGCAGGTATCGTTTTCCTTCTGCGCTTCCTTGCCTCCTACCATAATATCGCCCTTGCAGCAGCACTTGTCATTATTATAGGTACAATTTTCTACTACACATTTCAATTCTGCCATTTTTGGTTGCCTCCTGAAAAATCATATCAAAATAAACCTGTTTTATGGTTTCAGAATTATTTTGTCTTTTTTTCAGGATTTTATTCATGGCTGCCGGCCCAGACGGTATATATTGAACCAGTAGCGTTCCAGCAGGCAGCTGTCCGCAGTCTCCACGGACTTAATTCCCCGTTTCTGCCATTCCTTAAGGATTCCGTCCCTGGCTAGGCCGCTGCCGATGAACCACACATTTTTTCCGCTCTCCAGCTGCTGATCTATCCATTCCTCCCCGGGCACGGCACATACTCCCGGGAACATCTCCCTTATCAGCGTTTCCGGCGTTCCTCCGTACAGATAGCTTTCCCTTGGAAGATACCAGCCGGTTACGGCCTGCACCTGGTCAAAATTAAACAGGACGATATCCTCCGCCCCTATTTTGGCCAGCTCCTCTTCGGTTCTCGTCATCTGTTCTTTTTTCATCACCTCTCCCTGCACAAAGGCGGAATAATCAGCCGCCCCCACAAAGAGAAGCACCAGCAGCGAAGGCACCAACACCAGAGCCTTCTTCTGCCTGCTCAGGAAATAGGAAAAACAGAACCAGAAGCAGCCCGCCGCAGGAAGCATATAGCGGTAAATGAAAACCGGCCTCATCAGGAAAGACACCGCAATCCCGAAAAGCGCAGTCCCCGCCAGCACGCAGAGTCCCAAAAAAGCATATCCGTCCCGTCCCGGATTTCGTTCCCTGTCCTTACGCTTTAAAAACGCATGGATAAGGAAAGCCGCCAGCAAAGCAAAAAGGACCACCGCCAGGCCGTAATCCAAAAGCTGATACCCGGTGGAGGGCTTCAGCATGAATTTTACGCAGCCGCCGAAGCAGCTTAAGGTCAGCGGAAGAATCCAGTAGCTTTCCCGCACCTGGGACACCTGGGAAACGGCCGCAGGCAGCCAGGGCAGATATGCCAGTACGGAGATTCCCGCACAGAACAGCCATACCAGCAGATACTTCACCCGTTCTTCCTTCTTCTTAATGGACAAAAGCACAGCCACGCCCACATACAGCGCCGCCGCCGCAACCGCTGCAAAATAATGGGTATAGGCCGCTGCGATCCCATAAACAGTGAAGGCGGCCCAATGCCTTTTTCCGCCTCCCTCCAGAAGCTCTCCCGCATGCAGGAATGCCGCCGTAATAAAAAACAGGGCAAAGCCGTACATCCTGATTTCCGTCGTATAGTTAGCCATCTGCGGCATCGCCAGGATGCAGAAGGAAAAAAGCCCTGAACAAAGCCAACCGTATTTCTTCCTTATAAGAGTCAGGGAATACCCCAGCAGCGCCAGATAAGGCAGCACGGAAACCACCTTGCAGATAATTACGGCATCCGCCCCCGGCGCAAATAAATGCACCAGCTCCACAGCAGCCTTTACCATCAGATAATAAAGCGGTGGGTGAACGTCCCTGGCCGCAAGCGAAATCATCCGCCCCACCGGCTGGGAAACGAAGCCCACCGTAAAAAGCTCATCATACCAGATATCGCTGCTGAAGCATAAAAACAAACTGCAGCAGGCCATTCCCAGGGCGCACACAGACAGCAGGATACCTGCTGTCTGCCGCCATGTCTTTTTTTCATTACTCATCTATCCATCTCCGTCATACCAGGAACCAGCCGGGAAAAAACCGCCGCAGATGTGCCGTGCGGATTTTTCCCGGCTGTGAAATCACTGCCGATGCCAAAAGGGATGGCTTATTTTGCAGGCTTTCCGTCCTCTGTCACCGTTATTTTACGGATTTCCTTCGTCCTGATTTCCCTGCAGATATCATTGATGAAGGTATCCAGAGGCTTCACGCCCTCATCGCCGGCAAAACGGCTTCTTACGGAAACCGTGCCGTCTTCCTCTTCCTTCTGTCCCACCACAAGCATATAAGGCAGCTTGTCCAGTCTCGCCTGGCGGATCTTATAACCGATTTTCTCGGAACGGCTGTCCACCGTGCTTAAAATACCGTTATCCTTCAGCGTCGCGTTCACCTTCTGCGCATATTCCTCATATTTTTCAGAAATAGGAAGCACACGCACCTGTTCCGGGCACAGCCAGGTGGGGAACTTGCCTTCGTATTTTTCAATCAGCCAGGCCAGAGTTCTTTCATAGCAGCCCATGGAGGTTCTGTGGATGATATAAGGACGCTTCTTCTCCCCGTTGGCATCAATATAAGTCATATCAAAACGCTCTGCCAGGAACATATCCAGCTGGATGGTGATCATGGTATCTTCCTTGCCGTACACGTTCTTTGCCTGGATATCCAGCTTCGGTCCGTAGAAGGCCGCTTCGCCGTCTTCTTCCGTAAACTCAATGCCGATATGATGGAGAATATCACGCATCATATTCTGCACATAATCCCAGGTTTCCTCGTCGCCCAGATATTTATCCTTATTATTGGGATCCCACTTGGAAAGACGATAGGTCACATCCTCCTCCAGGCCCAGCGTGGTCAGGCAGTATTTTGCCAGATCCACACAGCCGCGGAACTCTTCCTCAATCTGATCCGGCCTTACGATCAGATGGCCCTCGGAAATGGTGAACTGACGCACACGGGTAAGCCCGTGCATCTCTCCTGAATCCTCATTCCTGAACAATGTGGAAGTCTCTCCGTAGCGGCAGGGCAGATCACGGTAGGATTTCTGGCTCTGCTTGTATACATAATACTGGAAAGGACAGGTCATGGGGCGGAGGGCGAATACTTCATCCTCCTTTTCCTCATCTCCCAGCACAAACATGCCTTCCTTATAATGATTCCAGTGGTCGGAAATAATATACAGATCCTTTTTCGCCATCAGAGGAGTCTTGGTCCTCATATAGCCTCTCTTCTCCTCTTCATCCTCGATCCAACGCTGCAGCGTCTGAATCATCTTGGCCCCCTTGGGCATCAGAAGCGGAAGTCCCTGTCCGATAACGTCAACCGTTGCGAACAGCTCCATATCCCGTCCCAGCTTATTATGGTCACGGTTCTTGATATTATCCAGATATTCCAGATACTCGGCCAGCTCCTCCTTGGTATTGAAGGCTGTTCCGTAAATTCTCTGAAGCATGGTTCTGTTGGAATCCCCTCTCCAGTAAGCGCCTGAAGAAGAGGTCAGCTTAAAGGCCTTGATCCCCTTGGTGCTCATCAGGTGCGGCCCTGCGCACAGATCCGTGAAATCCCCCTGCTTATAAAAGGAAATCTCTGCATCCTCAGGAAGATCCTGGATCAGCTCCACCTTATAAGGCTCGCCCTTCTCTTCCATAAAAGCAATGGCTTCCTGTCTGGGAAGGGTGAAACGCTCCAGCTTCTCACCCTGCTTGATGATTTTCTTCATCTCAGCTTCCAGCTTATCCAGATCCTCCCTGGAAAAAGGCTCGTGCTCAAAATCATAATAAAAGCCGGTATCAATACTCGGCCCGATAGCAAGCTTGGCTTCAGGGAACACATGCTTCATCGCCTGAGCAAGCACATGGGAAGCCGTATGGCGGACCACAGTCAGCCCTTCCTTATCCCTGGCCGTCAGGATCGCCAGCTCGCAATCCCCGTCAAGCACCGTGCGCAGATCCTCCACCTTCCCGTTCACCAGTCCCGCGCAGGCCGCCCTTGCCAGACCCTCGCTGATATCAGCCGCAATCTCAATAATACTTTTGCTCTCCGCATATTCCTTTACGGAACCGTCTTTTAATGTGATTTTCATTTTTACGCATTTTCTCCTTTGTTCTCTTTCTCATCCTCCCCGGTAATCACATCATTACCGGCAATAATCAGGCCCCTCTTAATCGGCGCCCAGATAAAACCTATGATAACCCCTGCCATCAGAAAAACCGCCAAAAGCAGAGACATCTCTGTTTTCGTCAGCCCTGAAGGCTCCTTCATCAGCTTCTTCACAGAATCCGCGCCCTCACGCACCGACTCCTTCACCTCAGCCAGATTCAGATACTCAGAAATCCCGCTCAAATTACTCATACAAAATCTCCTTTCCTACACAGCCGGCCCCGCACCTGCGCTTTCCCGCGCCGGCACTGTCCGCCGGCAACTCCACCGGCACCCCGCT
>NZ_KE992777.1:0-2280 GCF_000466465.2 Clostridium sp. KLE 1755 | reverse complement strand
CCCGCCGGCAACTCCACCGGCACCCCGCTGGCAACTCCGCCAACAAAAACAGAACCGCCTCCCGGCGGCCCCTCTCCAATCCCAAGACCGGACGCTCCTGCAACGAAAAACAAAACCAATACCTAGCTGTATTGTATGCTACTTCCCCCCGGATGTAAAGTACTTTTTCCCCACCATGCAACTGTTCACTCCCCTCTCCCTCCCGCAAAAACCTCCGCCCCCCAAAACCCCTGTCCGCCTCTCCTGCTTCCCGTCCCCCCCTTCATGAAAAGACTCTAAAATTTATGAAATAATGCTATCTTTGGTTGACTTCCGCAAAATCCGGTATATATAATTACTGTTATAAGGATAAGAGTAACTAAAAAGAACCGGAACAAGTTACTGAATAAAAAGGAGCGCAAAATTATGCAAGAAGCCAAATCACCAAAGAAACCACTACTTTACTATTACTGTATTGCCATGCTTGTCCTTCTGGTCCTGAACGCCTTTCTTTTTCCCAGGCTCATGTCTGCCCAGGTAGAAGAGGTCGGCTACAACACCTTTCTTGAAATGATGGAAAAGAAAGAAATCGCCCAGGTACAGATTGAAAGCAACCAAATTGTATTTGCGGACAAAAATTCACCCACCGGTTTTTATAAAACAGGCCCTATGGAAGATCCTTCCCTTGTGGACCGGCTTTATGCATCCGGAGCCACCTTCGGCACGGAAATTGTAAAACAGCAGTCCTTCCTCGTCACCTTCCTGCTGACCTGGGTTCTGCCCCTCGTTGTAATGATAGCCATCGGCCAGTTCCTGATGCGCAAAATCATGAACAGCGGAGGCGGCGTCAATTCCATGGCCTTCGGAAAAAGCAACGCCAAGGTATACGTCCAGTCCGAAACAGGCATCAAATTCGCAGACGTGGCCGGCGAGGACGAAGCCAAAGAGGTGCTCTCCGAACTGGTAGACTACCTCCATGATCCCAAAAAATATCAGGAAATCGGCGCATCCATGCCCAAAGGCGCCCTCCTTGTAGGCCCTCCCGGAACCGGAAAAACCCTGCTTGCCAAGGCGGTGGCCGGCGAAGCCAACGTCCCCTTCTTCTCCATTTCAGGCTCCGAATTCGTGGAAATGTTCGTAGGCGCCGGCGCGGCCAAGGTCAGGGACCTGTTCAAACAGGCCAATGAAAAAGCCCCCTGTATCGTCTTCATCGATGAAATTGATACCATCGGCAAAAAACGTGACGGCGGCGGCTTTTCAGGAAATGACGAACGGGAACAGACACTGAACCAGCTCCTTACAGAAATGGACGGCTTCTCCAGCAACAACGGCGTCCTCATCCTGGCCGCCACCAACCGTCCCGAATCCCTGGATCCCGCGCTCCTGCGCCCCGGCCGTTTCGACAGGCGTGTGCCGGTGGAGCTTCCCGATTTGAACGGCAGGATTGCCATACTGAAGGTTCACGCCCAGAAAGTAAAGCTGGGTGACAATGTAGATTTTGCCGCCATCGCCAGAATGGCCGCAGGCGCTTCCGGCGCCGAGCTGGCCAACATGGTCAACGAAGCCGCCCTGAGCGCAGTCCGCGCAGGCCGCCGCTTCGTCACCCAGACTGATTTGGAAGAAAGCGTGGAAGTAGTCATTGCCGGTTATCAGAAAAAAGACCGCATCTTAAGCGACCGGGAAAAAATGATCGTTTCCTATCACGAAATCGGCCACGCCCTCGTTGCCGCCAGACAGACCAACTCCGCCCCTGTCACCAAAATCACCATTATCCCCAGGACCTCCGGCGCGCTGGGCTACACCATGCAGGTGGATCAGGGCGAACACAACCTGCTGAGCAAGGAAGAACTGGAAAATAAAATCGCCACCTTCTGCGGCGGCCGCGCTGCGGAAGAAATCATCTTCAACAGCATCACCACCGGAGCCTCCAACGACATCGAACAGGCCACCAAGCTGGCCCGCGCCTGCATCACCCGCTACGGCATGTCCGAGGACTTCGACATGGTAGCCCTGGAAACCGTCACCAACCAATACCTGGGCGGCGACACCTCCCTGGCCTGCTCCGAACATACCGCAGCGGAAATCGACAGGCTCGTCGTAGCCATGGTCAAAAAAGAACACGCCAAGGCCTGCGACATCCTCCGCAGCAATATAGGGAAACTCCATGAACTGGCCAAGTTCCTCTACGAAAAAGAAACCATCACGGGGGATGAATTCATGGCTATCCTGGATGGGGATGTGTAAGGAATAATTTTGTTTGTTGGTAACCCTCCCAGCCCCGCAGCGTCAGCTAACCGGGCC
>NZ_KE992776.1:9607-10962 GCF_000466465.2 Clostridium sp. KLE 1755 | reverse complement strand
GGCTGCCTGCGCCTGCTCGGCTGCGATTCTTGCCGCTTCTTCGGCCGCCTTCTGTGCTTCCTCAGCTGCCTTCCTTGCCGCTTCTTCCGCTGCCTTCTGCGCTTCCTCGGCCGCGATTCTTGCCGCTTCTTCCGCGGCCTTCTGCGCTTCCTCGGCCGCCTTCCTTGCCGCTTCTTCTACAGCCTTCTGCGCTTCCTCGGCTGCTTTCCTTGCCGCTTCTTCCGCGGCCTTCTGCGACTGCTCAGCTGCTTTCCTTGCCGCTTCTTCAGCGGCCTTCTGCGTCTGCTCAGCCGCTTTCCTTGCCGCTTCTTCAGCCGCGGAGTTATCCTCAGCCGCTGAATCGGCTCCGTCCGAACTGCTCTCAGACATTCTGTCCTGAGCAGCTGTGTCGGCGGGATGGGTCTCTTCTGTCTGTAAATCCTGTGTCTGTTCTGTCTGCTCTTCCGTATCGCCCGGATTCTGTGTTTCCTCCGGGTTTACCGGCGCGATATCATCTAATGTATCACTGCCGTCTGTCAGGTGCTCGCTTTCCACCCAGCCGGTGATATCACCGACCTGTACCTTCATCCATCTGCCGCTGTTCTCAAGGACCTTAGCCTGTGTCCCGGATAACGTTGCCAGCACCGGAGAGGTATCATCAGCTTCTGCATGGACATCTGCCACACTGGCCGTTTCAACCAGCATCACACCATTTGCCATAGCGGTTGTTCCGCATGCGGAGCTGAGCACCATAATACCTGTCAGCCATCCGGCAGCATGCTTCCACAACCTTCTGCCATTTGTGTTCATAAATAACCTCCAATTTCAGCGTTCCCTGGGTCAGTGGGAACTTTTTCACAATTGTTACAAAGTTGTTAACAAATGTTACGTCTGATATCATATCAACATTATGCCCATTTGTCAACCCCTCAATACAATCCGCTAAAACTCAGGGTTTTCGACCACTTTTGCGCTTTAAATCAATATTATAAGGAAGTAAAATTTATGTTTTAACATTTATTTTTTATATTATTTCGACATGGTTTTTACATATTATTCTTTTTTTCTTAATATTTTATTGCAAAAAAGTTGCTCCCGCGTACTTTTTTCTACGCAGGGAGCAACTTTTCTTAAGATTTTCTTCAGAAGATTATCTAATTGTTACAATTATTACATTTTTCTCGATTTTTCCACACAGGTAATGACCGCATTCATTACTGTGCCGCGGAAATTATTTTTCTCCAGCATCTTTATCCCCTGGATTGTCGTGCCTCCGGGAGAGCATACCATATCCTTCAGTTCTCCGGGGTGGCTGCCGGTTTCCAGAACCAGCTTCGCGCTTCCAAGCACCGCCTGGGCCGCGAATTCATAGGCCT
>NZ_KE992776.1:0-9507 GCF_000466465.2 Clostridium sp. KLE 1755 | reverse complement strand
TCCGCTACCGCCCCGTCCGCCAGGGCCTCGATAAACAGGAAAACAAAGGCCGGGGAGCTTCCGCTGACTGCGCCCACCACATCCATCATTTTCTCAGAAACCTCCACCGCCTTTCCGAAGCTTCCGAGAATCTCCAGCACCGTATCCCGGGCCTTTGAACCGACCTCCGGTGAGGCGCAGACGCCCGTACAGCCTTCCCCTACCAGCGCAGGCGTATTGGGCATGCATCTGACCACCGGAAGCCTCTGCCCGAATTTTTCCTGAAGCCAGGCTATGGTTTTTCCCGGCGCCAGGCTGATTATCGTTTTGCCTTCCCAGGAAATACCTTTTATTTCTTCAATGACTTCTTCAAAAAACTGAGGCTTTACCGCAAGCACAAGTATTTCCGCCTGTTCCGCCACTTCCCTGTTGGAGGATGCGGTACGGATTTTACAGCTGTCCTCCATTTTTTTTCTGGTAGCTTCCGTTTTCGCACTGCCGCAGATGTCCTCCGGCTTTACGATACCCTTGTCCAGCATGCCGCCAATGACGGCCCGGGCCATATTTCCAAGTCCGATGAATCCTATTGTCATATTCGCTCCTTCCTGATTGCTTCCGCCTTCTGTCCTTTTTCCCGCTGCATTGTTTTCATCCTCCGCGGCGCTGCCTTGCCGCCTCATACATGAGAATCCCCGATGCCATGGCGGCGTTGAGGGATTCCACGCGGCCCTCCATGGGAATTTTGATATAGGTATCAGCCAGCGCGGCGGTTTCCTCCCGCAGGCCGTTTCCTTCATTGCCGATCAAAAAGGCGCTGCCCTTCCGGTAATCTTCGCCGTCGTACCAGCTTTTTCCCTTCAAATGTGCCGCAAACAGACGGATTCCCGCTGCCTTCAGCTGCACTGCCGTCTCCTCCAGGGAGGAAACATAGACGAACGGCACACGGTAAATGCTTCCCATGGTGGAACGTATGGTTTTGGGATTATAAATATCCGCCGTTTCCCGGCTCATGATAACGCCTCCGATTCCGGCGCCCTCCCCGGTGCGCAGTATGGTCCCCAGATTGCCCGGATCCTGGATATCCTCCAGAATCATGAGAAGCGGGTTCTTTGCTGCCAAAAGGTCTGCAAGCGCATATTTTTTCTGCCGCATTACGCACAGGATTCCCTGCGGCGCCGCGGTATCGCTCATCTTGCGGAAGACCTCCTCCGACACGGTTTCAAAGGGACGGCCGGCCAGCTTCTCCATACAGGCCGCATTCTGAAAGCCTTCCACAGCATATATTTCTTCAATTTCTTCTTCCTGCGCTTCCAGAAACATTTTCACGCCTTCCACCACGTATTTGCCCTCCTGCCTGCGCTCCTTTGCCTTCTGGTTCAGCGCAGCCACTTTTTTAACACGGGTGTTGGATGCCGATGTAATCATTAACTGTTCCTGCCTTTCTGCGGCCTACAGCTGCTTTAACAGCTTTCTGGCAGTCTCGTGGGAAGCAAGCACAATCAGATGCTCCCCATCCTCTATGAAATCATCCGCAGAGGGCATGATGTGGGATTCGCGGCCTTCCTTCTTAATCCCGATGATCGTAACGCGGTAACGCGCCGCAATGTTGGATTCCCGGATGGATTTTCCCACCCATTCCTTCAACGGGCTGATTTCATAAATACCGTATTTGGAAGAGATTTCTATATAATCAAACACATTATCCATGCTGAACCTGGCCGCACAGCGCTCGGCAATATCCTTTTCCGGATAAATAACCTCGTCCGCGCCGTTGCGCAGCAGGAATTTTGCCTGGATATCCCTGGTCGCCTTGCTCACCACATGCTTTCCGCCCATTTCCTTTACCAGGCTGGTAATTTCCAGGCTGCTCTGGAAGTTCGTGCCGATACAGATAAAAATCACGTCAAAATTGCCGATTCCAAGGCTGCGCAGCACTTCAGGATTCGTGCAGTCCCCGATTTTGGAGCTGGTAGCGTAGGGAACAAGGCCTTCCAGCTTCCTTTCATCACTGTCAATTATCATGACATCATTTCCCAGGTCGAGAAGGTTGGAGGCAAGATGCTGCCCAAAGCGCCCCAAACCGATAACAAGCATAGATTTCATAGTAATTATTTATCCTCCTTAGAATTATCCCACCACAATTTTTTCCACCGGCTGCTTCACCGGAGGCTCCGGCTTGCTTCTGGCAAAAACAAGGGTAAAGGTCAGGCTTCCCAGCCTGCCGCAGTACATGAGCAAAATGATGACGATACGGGACAACGGCACCAGTTCCCTGGTAATTCCCGTTGTCATTCCCACCGTCCCAATGGCGGAAAACACCTCAAACAGCGCGTCTGAAAGCTTCAGCGGCTGCGCTGACATGATAATGAGGGCCGCTGCCACGGCCAGTCCCAGGTCAATGGTAACAATGGCGCTGGCTCTCTTTACCGCGCTCTCCTCCAGACGTCTGTCCAGAATATTGACTCCATGGGTCCCCCGCACCATGGCTATGGTGGAAAGAACCATGACGACCGCAGTGGTCACTTTCACGCCGCCCGCCGTAGAACCGGGGCTGCCGCCGATAAACATAAGAACCATCGTTAAAAATTTGCTGGAATCCTTCAGCGCGGCGGTGTCCACACTGTTAAAGCCCGCAGTCCTGGGGGTTACCGAGCTGAACAGGGAGCCCAATATCCTCTCCCTGACATTCATTCCGGCCAGCACATTGTCCTTTTCCATCAGGTAAAAAAGCAGGGCTCCGCCGAAAATCAGGATCCCTGTGGTAATCAGTACGATCTTGGTGTGCAGAAGATATTTTTTGAAATTCAGTCTGTTTCTGTGGATATCATCCCAGACAAGGAAGCCTGCCCCGCCGATTATAATCAGGGCCATAATAGTCAGGTTCACCAGGATATCCCCTTCATACGCCACCAGCGAGCTGTAAGCCTCATTTCTGCCCATCAGGTCAAAGCCGGCGTTGCAGAAGGCTGAAATCGCATGGAAAATCCCCATATAGCAGCCTCTCCAGAACCCATACTGCGGCACAAAGCGGATGGATAGCAGCAGGGCGCCTGTCAGCTCAAAGGCAAAGGTGCCCATCACAATCTTGCGGACCAGCTTTACCACGCCGGCCAGTTCAATGGTGCTCACGCTTTCATGGATGGCCTCCCTTTCCTTCAGCCCGATTTTCTTTTTCAAAAGGACCGCGATATAGCTGCCGATAGTGATGAAGCCCAGGCCTCCGATCTGTATCAGGGTCAAAATGACCAGCTGTCCGAACAGGCTCCAGTTCTGATAGGTATCCGCCACCACCAGACCGGTCACGCAGGTGGCCGAGGTGGCCGTAAACAGGGCGTCCAGAAAGGGCATCCATTCCCTGCTGCGGGTGGAAACCGGGAGGCATAAAAGAAGCGCTCCCATCAGTATAATGAGGGCAAAGCCCAGGGCAAGCATTCTGGTATACGGCATTTTCTGTTTTTTCTTAGTCAGCATAATTAATCTTCCATCGTAACTGTTTAAGTCCCGCACAGTTACCTTCTGTTAAGTCCCCATAAACAGGCCGCGGGAATCAAAGACCTCGCTGCAAGCAACGAGGTATCAAACTTGCAGCGCTGCAGAGCAGCGGGGTATTTGACCCTCGCGGCAGTCGCCAAATATCCATGCAAGCATGGATACTTGGTTCGTTGCTCGCGGGAATAAACAGGAAGGCGCCGGTTCACACCGGACGCCTTTATTTCCTTTCTGATTCAGCATTCTTAAATTGCAAGCAGCTTGCTGATTCTGTATTCGTATTCCGGAATATCCTTCTGCATTGCCAGCGCATCCTCGATGTCAAAATCCTGGAATTCGCCGTGGCGGTAACCGATAACCCGGTTAGTTTTACCCTCGCAGAGGATATCCGCCGCAAGGCAGCCCATAATGGAGGCATAATAGCGATCCTTACAGGTAGGGCTTCCGCCTCGCTGCATGTAGCCCAGGATCGTCGCCCTGGTTTCCACACCTGTGGCTGCTTCGATTCTTCTTGCCATGGAGGTGGAATGTCCGATACCCTCCGCATTGATAATCAGATGATGGGTTTTGCCCCGTTTTCTGTTGTTGATGATGTTGTTGATGATGTTCTGCTCATTATAATCGTATTTTTCAGGAAGAAGGATATCCTCCGCGCCGTTGGCAACACCGCACCAGAGGGCGATATAACCGGCATTCCTGCCCATTACCTCAATAATGCTGCAGCGTTCATGGGAGGATGAGGTGTCCCTTACCTTATCGATTGCCTGCATGGCCGTATTCACCGCCGTGTCAAACCCTATCGTATAATCCGTACAGGCAATATCCAAATCAATGGTGCCGGGAAGGCCAATGGTGTTGATGCCGTGACGCGAGAGAGCCTGCGCTCCCTGATAGGAGCCATCTCCGCCGATAACCACCAGACCGTCGATGCCATGCTTATGGCAGATTTCCGCACCCTTCTTCTGTCCGGCCTCCGTCTTGAATTCCTGGCAGCGGGCTGTGCCCAGCACGGTGCCGCCTCTCTGAATGATATCGGAAACGCTGCGGGCCTGCATATCCACGATTTCTTCATTTAAAAGGCCCTGATAGCCTCTCTTGATTCCCTTTACCTTAACTCCGTTGCTGATCGCCTTCCTGACAACGGCGCGGATTGCCGCGTTCATTCCCGGCGCATCGCCGCCGCTTGTCAATATTCCAATAGTTTTAATAGCCTTTGCCATGAATTATCCTCCAGTCTGCCGCCCTGTGCGGTCATCGTGAAATGGTGTCCCGTTTTGCAGCACCTCTTTTTGGCGTCTTTTCTTAACTGATCTTGTTTTTATTTTAATCTATACACGGTTTGTTTTCAATCCTTTTCTCGGATTCCGTGCTTCCGGCGCTGCACATTTGTAACTGTCCCGTCCCTTCACAGTTACTGCCGGAATCCATCCTGAATCGTCCCTGGCGATGGATTTTGGCACTTCTGAATCACTTTCTTACGGTCAGGGCAGTAAATGCGCAGACCTGTCGGAACTGTAACCTGATTTTAAACCACCCTGATATTGCTTTCCCCGTACAGCTCCGATAATCTGGATACCAGCTCCTTATCCGCCTTCACATTCCTGTTGGGCGGCAGCGCCTTTTTGGCCTTGGGATTTTCCACATAGATAACGACACCGTCATTTCCGTCGGACTGGGCAAGAAGCTCCAGCAGCGCTTTTTCCGTCTTTTCATATGCTTCCTTTGTGGGAAATTTAATCCACAGTGTCTTCCTGATATCGTCAAAGGCCTGGATGGATTCACAGATCAGCTTGCCGTCCCGATCCTCCTCCGCGGAGGCGCGGCCTTTAATGAACACCTTGCTGTCCTCCGTCAGTTTGGCGCTTTCCTGCTCATAAACCTTGGGAAAAACAACAACCTCCACAGTGCCCACCAGATCCTCCAGGGTCAGGAAGGCCATCACCTTATCGTTCCTGGTATACTTGATTTTTTTATCGGAAATCATGCCGCCTATGGTCACCCGTTCCTGATCGCGCACATTCATTTCCCCGGTTTCCTCATCCAGCAGGAAATCCGCCGTGGTTCTTGTAATGTGCTTCCTCCAGGTCTGCTCATATTCCTCCAGGGGATGTCCGCTGACATAAATGCCAAGGACCTCCTTCTCAAAGCCCAGGAGCAGCTCCTTGGAATATTCCCCCACATCGGGCAGGCGGATTTCAAATTCGCCCTTGTCTTCCTCATCCACCAGATCAAAAAGGCTCATCTGGCCCGCCAGGTTATTCTTTTTATTATGCTGCTGGGCATCCATCATCTGCACAAAAACGCTCATAAACTGTTTTCTTGTGCCGCCCAGCCCGTCGAAGGTGCCGGATTTGATAAAATTTTCCACCGTCCTTTTATTGACTTCGGAGTCCGCCATGCGGGTCACAAAATCCTGAATGCTCAAAAACGGGCCTCTTGCCTCACGTTCCGCGGTAACCTGGTCGATCACAGGCCTTCCCACACCCTTAATTGCGGTCAACGCATACCGGATGGAGCCGCCGGACACGGAAAAACCGGCCTCTCCTTCATTGATATCCGGAGGGAGGATTTTAATGCCCATGGATCGGCAGGTGAGGATATATTCGGAAACCTTGCCCGGGTTATCAATGACGGACGTAAGCAGCGCCGCCATGAATTCCACGGGATAGTAATATTTCAGATAAGCGGTCTGGTAGGAAACCACCGCGTAACAGGCTGCATGGGACTTGTTGAAGGCATATTTTGCAAAATCCATCATTTCTTCATAAATCGTCCCCGCAACTTCCGCGGAAATCCCGTTGCTCACACAGCCCGGAACGCCTTCTTCCTCGTTGCCGTAAATAAAGTTCGCACGTTCCTTCTCCATAACCGACTGTTTTTTCTTGCTCATGGCACGGCGCACCAGGTCGCTTCGTCCCATGGTATAGCCGCCCAGATCACGCACGATCTGCATTACCTGCTCCTGGTACACAATACAGCCGTAGGTCGGCTCCAGAATCGGCTTCAGCTGCGGGCAGAGATAGGTGATGCTGGCCGCATTGTTCTTACCTTTAATATAGCGCGGGATAAAGTCCATGGGGCCCGGCCGGTACAGGGAAATTCCTGCGATGATATCCTCCAGGTTCTGGGGCTTGAGCTCCTTCATGAAGTTTTTCATCCCGCCGCTTTCCACCTGGAACACGCCGTCCGTCCTGCCTGTTCCGATGGAATCCAGGACAGCTTTGTCGTTAAAATCCACATTGTCCATATCCAGCTTCACGCCGGTATCCTTTTCCACCAGGCGCACCGCGTTCTGGATTACCGTAAGGGTACGCAGCCCCAGGAAGTCCATTTTCAGAAGGCCCAGCTCCTCCAGCGTCGTCATGGTGAACTGGGTGGTAATGCAGCCGTCGGAACCACGGGAAAGCGGCACAAATTCGTCCGCGCTCTCCGGACAGATAACCACGCCGGCAGCATGCATGGAGGTATGTCTGGGAAGACCCTCCAGGCGCTTGCTCATATCAATCAGGACCTTTACCTGCTCATCGGATTCATAGAGCTTTCTCAGCTCCGGATTGGCCTGCAGCGCCCTGTCAATGGTCACATTCAGCTCATTGGGTATCATTTTTGCAATACCGTCCACATAGGAATAAGGAAGATCCATTACCCGGCCCACATCCCGGATAACACCCTTGGCCGCCATGGTACCGAAGGTGACGATCTGCACTACCTTTTCAGAGCCGTATTTTCTTCCCACGTAGTCGATGACCTCCTGCCTTCTTTCGAAGCAGAAGTCAATATCAATATCCGGCATGGACACACGCTCCGGATTGAGGAAACGTTCAAAAAGCAGATTATATTTAATAGGATCAATATTCGTTATTTTCAGGCAGTAGGACACAATGCTGCCAGCCGCCGAACCTCTTCCGGGACCTACCATGATATCGTTGCTTTTGGCATAGTTAATGAAGTCCCAGACGATGAGGAAATAATCCACATAGCCCATGCGTTTGATAATGCCAAGCTCATAATCCAGCCGTTCCCTGAGCGTACCGTCATCCTCAGGGTAACGTTCTTTAAGCCCGTCGTCGCACAGCTTATTCAGATAGCCCCAGGAATCATAGCCTTCGGGCACCTCAAAATGAGGCAGCTTTGTCACGCCGAATTCGATTTCCACATTGCAGCGGTCCGCTATGGACTGGGTATTCTCCACCGCCTCCCAGGCGTAGGGGAACAGCCCCTTCATTTCTTCCTCGCTCTTTACATAATACTGGCCGCCCTCGTAGCGCATACGGTCCTCGTCCGCCAACTTCTTCCCAGTCTGGATACACAGCAGGATATCATGAGGCTTCTCGTCCTCTCTATAGGTATAATGCACGTCGTTGGTGGCTACCAGAGGGATATCAAGCTCCTTGCTTATGGAAAGCAGCGCCGTATTCACCGTATGCTGCGCCGGGATACCGTGATCCTGCAGTTCCAGGAAAAAATTCCCTTTGCCAAAGCATTCCTGGTACTTAAGCGCCGCCTTTTTGGCTTCGTCTATGAGGCCCTTCTGGATATTCCTGGCCACTTCTCCTGCAAGACAGGCGGACAGGGCAATAATGCCCTCATGGTAACGGTTCAGAATCTCCATATCCACACGGGGTTTATAGTAATAGCCCTCCGTAAAGCCCTTGCTCACAATTTTCATCAGATTGGCATAGCCGGTATTGTTTTCCGCCAGCAGCACCAGATGGTAATACCGGTCGTCCCCGCCGGTCAGCTCCTTATCAAAACGGGAATTGGGCGCCACATAGACCTCACAGCCCAGGATGGGCTTGATTCCCGCTTCCTTCGCAGCCCGGTAGAAATCAATTACGCCATACATCACTCCATGGTCGGTGATGGCCGCGCTGTCCATGCCCAGTTCTTTTACCCGTTTTACATACTCTTTTATCTTATTCGACCCGTCCAGAAGGCTGTATTCCGTATGGACGTGAAGATGTGCAAATGCCATGGATTATTGACTCCTTTCCCGGACAAACATGCCCTTGTTTTTTTCCATTCCGAACCTTTGCTGGAACCAGTCGCATTTACAGAGGAAGGAATAATAGACATTCAGGCCGCAGCCATGCATGGTTTCAAAATTACCCTGTCCCTTTGCCAGGATCACATCCGCCTCGTCCAGAAGCCGCCTCGTCTGTTCATCCACATAGGCAAGAGGCGTCCCTGCCACGCCGCAGCCGTTGCCCGTTACCTTAGCCACCTCGCACAGCCCCACCTGGACAGCGTCCTCCATAGTTGCATCATTCAGGGTATTCTCCCCCCGCACCAGAACGGTCAGATCCAGTCCGGGAAAACGCTTCTGCATTTCTTCAACGACCAGCTTATCGCAAACGATCTCGCCGCAGTTATCAGTTATGTAAACCATTTTATCCGCCTTTTCCAAATCGTCCAGCAGCCGGGCATATACCTGCTCATCCATACGATCCTGCGCCGCCTCATTCAGAAGCTGAAAAAGCGTCTCCTTGTCCACGCTGGAGGCCATGCCGAAATCAATATAATTGGCAACCCGCGCATAGACAAACGCCGTATGCAGCGGATCCTCCCCCGCCGCCATCGCCGCCCGGATGTCAGGCTCCACCGATAACATAAGCTCATTAAATTCCTTTTTAATCTTATCATAATCCGTTACCGGGCCGAAAATACCGCGGTAAACTTCATTAATCCTCTCCACCAGAACAGGCGCCGAGTCCTGCGGGCTGCTTTCACCGATAATCCGGGCGACCTGCTTTATAAAGGCATCCCTGTCCTCCTCAGTCCCCATCCCCCTGACTCTCTCTTCCTGCCTGTCCACAAGACAGCGCATACAGGATGCACACAGCTTCATTGCGTTACCTGACCTTTCCGACCCCTGACCAAAACTGCGGGCGCATAACACATTCTTCCTGCCCTTAGGGTTCCTGTTTTCCACAAAAATTATTACTGCAATTACTGTACCATGCGGGGGGGATTTTTACAATATGGAATGTAGGGAGTGGTACGCCTTGAGAGCGGCGGGGGATGGAGGGCGGAAGGGGC
>NZ_KE992775.1:20680-29038 GCF_000466465.2 Clostridium sp. KLE 1755 | reverse complement strand
ATTTAAGCTTAATCAGCAGGCACTAATTATCATTTACATGCTGGTAAGGATTTGTAATTTGTCCATAGTTATTATCGGAAGTAAATAGCGACGGAGTATTACGAATTTTCTCCAAAAATGGCATATTTTCATTCGTATTATCAACCGAAAAAACGGAATTATCAGAATGATAAGCCGCAGTACCCCCGTTAATAGGTTGCAAATCTACAAATAAAGGTTTTCCTGAATACGAAAACTCTTTAATCAGAACATCTGCAACTGTTGTTCCTAAAACGATATAACCATTATTTTTTCCATTAGCGGACAAGTTAACGATGTAACTACTTCCATAAAAGCCAGAATCAGTAGTTACGCTATCTATGACAGTACTTTCACTCCATCCGTTATTACCATTTTCATAAATATCATTTGCAATAAACCAACGAGCTAATTCAACAGCTTCATTTTCGGATATAGAAGAAGTAGTGGAATCAGCAGCTAATGCAGTTGTAGATAAGGAAAATGTCATTGCCAATACGAGAATGAGAGATAATATTTTTTTCATTATAAAGACCTCCTTCTATTAATTGATTAAAAAATAAACAGCAAATCTCTATATCCATCGGAATCACCACTTTCGTAATTTAGAGCGCACATTCTTTGTACATATTGATTATATCATATTTACTTTAATAAATTCAAGTTGGCAAAATAGACAAATTATACTGTTTCGGTTTAGCAACACAAAACACATATCAATCATAATATTTGGGATGAGATAATCTTCTTGTTTAGTATAGGGTAGTTTCATGTGGTCTTAGCTCCTTTCTGTGGCTCTCTCTGCGGTAAACTGCTCACCGGGATAAATACGCCCTTTGCGATATCCTCGGTGCGGATAGCGTCTTTTCTGGCTTCGATTTCAGCCTTTTTCTTGGCTTTGGTGCGTTCCTCATATTCTTTCTGCTTGCCGTTAGCTTTACGCTTCAAATAGTTCTGATGAAGCCTGTCCTTGCGCTCCTCTTTCTTACGGATTTCCTCTAATTCCTCTGATGTCAGCTCCACTTCTCCAAATGCCGGAGGAACAAAACGCCCAACAAAATTGAAATAAATCTCAACCTCCTGTGTTGTGTCTCGGCTGCCTTTGCGGTCACGCTCATGGACAAGGATTTTCTCAACAAATTCATTGAGCATGGTAACGGTCAACGTGTCAAAATTCTCGTATTTATCAATCAGAGCGATAAATCGGTCAGCGTCCTTTTCATGCTTTTCATAGCCCTTAACCGCCTTTTCCAGAGTAGAAATTTCAGCGGTCAGCTCACTTTGCTCCTTTGCATATTGAGCGTCCAGCATTTCATATCGGCTGTCCGGCAGTCTCCCCAAAGCATTGTCCTCATAAATCTTACAGAGCAGCACTTCCAGCTCAGAAACTCTCTGCTTGGCGGTGGCAAGGCGTGTCCGTTGTTTTCTGACTTCTGTGGTCTGCTGGCTGGACTGTGCTTTCTGTACCACCCGGACAAACTCGGCTCGGTCATGCTTGGCATATTCGGCAATGGCTTTGAGCATATCAGAGATAAGGGAGAGTACCACATCCTCATTGATACGGTGCTGTGTGGTGCAGAGCTTTCCGACTGGGACTTTGCTGTATTGGGAACAAGTATATTGAGAAATACGCTTGCCGTTGTTAGTACGGTGGACATACATCTTGCCACCGCAGTCGGCACAATAAAGCAAGCCAGTGAGGGGAGCAGCTTCGCCCCAGCCGTTAGGGTAGCGTCTGACATTTCCTCGGATTTTCTGCACAAGGTCAAAAGTTGGCTGGTCGATGATTGGCTCATGGGTATTTTCAAAAATCGTCCATTCGTCCTCCGGCACATAATGGCTTTTCTTGTCCTTAAAATGCTTGCGTGTTTTGAAATTGACTGTATGCCCCAGATACTCACGCTTTTTGAGGATTTCTACAACGGAAGAAGCTCCCCAGCCGTACACATCTTTGAAAGTCTTGTTTTTGTTCACACCCTCTCCAAACTGTGCAAGGTAAGCAGATGGTATCAAGATTTTTTCCTCTGACAGCTTCTTTGCAATCTGATACGGTCCAAAACCGTCAATCGTCATGGCAAAGATACGCTTTACCACCTCGGCTGCTTCTGGATCAACTAACCACTGAGTTCTGTTTTCATTCCAGAGGTAGCCGTAAATGACTGTACCTGTGAGGTGCTTGCCGGACTTGCCTTTGGACTGGAAAGTGGAACGGATTTTGCGGCTGGTATCTCTGGCATAATACTCATTCATAATATTGCGGAACGGGGTAAAATCATCGTCCCCTCTGGCACTGTCCACACCGTCATTGATGGCAATTAAGCGGACACCACGCTGACGCAGTATCTCCATAATCTGACCGACTTTCAGATAGTCACGCCCCAGTCGGCTCATGTCCTTGATACAAAGGTATTCCACATTTCCAGCTTCCACTTCTTTCATCATTGCCAGAAATCCGGGACGGTCAAAGCAAGTACCACTGATACCGTCATCAGTAAAATGGACTGTGTTAGAAAAGCCCTGATGGTCAGCATATTCTTCAAGCAGCTTCTTCTGGTTCGATATGCTGTTGCTCTCGCCTTGCTGGTCATCGTCTCGGCTCAATCGCTCATAAAGAGCAGTGATTTTTTCGTTTCTTCTCATGGCTTACGCTCCTTTCTTCGATTTTAGGTTGTGTGTTCTAAGAGACTTCCCAACCGCTTGATTAAGAAGTCTTTTAGAGCATACAACACCCGCCGCCAATTTGTATTTTTTATATTGCTTCACCGCGAAATGGTCGGGGCTGCGTTCTTCCAAATCGGCAAAGAGCAGATCAACGGGGCTTTGGTATTCCTCGTCGTCCTCGCGTGCTTCGCTTGCATTGATAAGTTCAAGCAGCGTTGTAAAGTTCATTTCCTCGGCGGGGGCTTCATACCAAATGTAGCCGATCAACGCGCAATATAATAACCTCTCGGCTTTCACCCAAAAATCTTCCGCGCTTTTTTCTCCCTCGCCTTTGGTATTGACGATAAGGGTATTGACAACCTTTAACACGTCCTTTTCGCTGCGGATATAGACAAAGGGGTTATAGTGCATACTTTTCCGAAAGTTTATCGTATTCAGTACCTTAATGCGGTAGCCTGCCCGTTGCAGCAGCTTTCCGCACTCGATTAGGACGGTGCCTTTCGGGTCTGTCAAGACGTAGGAAGAATGAAGCTGCATTAAATTAGGCTTTACGAAAAACCTTGTCTTGCCGCTGCCGCTGCCGCCGATCACCACGACGTTTTTATTTCTCGCGTATTTCGGTGATTTAGGGCGGCTGTTCATGGTAAGCCGTTCAGTCTGCGTCAAAATGATGTTGTTCTGAAAATCCGGGTCGATGTAGGGCTTTATATCTTCGGCGTTGCCCCAACGTGCGCTGCCGTATTCTGCGCCCTTGCGGTATTTGCGGGCATTTTTCCCTTTGAAATAGACAATCAGACGGATAACCACCGCGCCCACAATGCCAATAAGCAAATCCAACGGGTGAACGCTCGGCAAGGCATTTGAAAACGCTTCGGAAAATCCCTGTGTGATATTGAGTATCTTTTCGGAAATATCCGCGCCGGGGGCAAGCCGCACCGCCTGTCCCACCTTATCAAAGAGATAGACAAAGAACACATACGGGATATTCGGGATTATCAGCTTTTTGTAGTTTATCTGCTTCATATCTCGCGCCCCCTGTCTATTTTCTTTACCTTGTCGCGGGCGGCGTTAAGCTGCTTCGCCTTGTCCTTTGCTGCGGCAAGGGCTTTGCGGATAGAGGGCTTTTTATCCCTGTTCAGCTTCTTTGCGGAAAACTCTTGAAACGCTGCGGTCATAACGTCCGCGTCCCTGCCTTTGAAAAACACAAGGTAACGGGTCTGTTCGCCCTTAACCTTTTTCAGCGAAAAATCTATGTTGTATTTCTTCGCGGTACTCTCAAAGGCTTTGATATTGCTGTCGGTGATCTCGATGTTGGAAACCCCCGCATTTTGCTTCATAAGCTGCCGCATGGTCTGTTTCCCATGCGGTGCTTTGCTTTTCTGCTCCAAAAACTTTTGGATTGCTTTCTGTAACGCCTGTTCGGTAAGCCGCGCCGCGCCTTTTCCCACTTTGACGTATAGGGCAATCGTTTTTTGGGTTACTTCTTCCTGCAAGGTATCAACTCCTTTCCCGGTAAACTGCGGCTATGCTCATTTGCTGCCGTAAAAGTCGTGATTGACAAGGGCGGTATAGTAGCTGTCAATGGTACTCGGCGCGTTGAACAGCACCGCTTTTAGATACTGCTTGATGTTGCGGATTTTGGTTGTGTTCTCCCTCATGCAGTCCAAAACAAACTCAACGTGGCTGCTGTTCAGCTTCATAAACTTTGATTTGACAAGTTCGGCGGGGTAGTCGTCCCCGGCGATACGGATTGTCTTTCGGGCTGTGCAGACGGTTTCCAGCATGATTTCTACAATCTCGTCCAAACGGTCTTTATCCATTTTGGGGTCTTGAATGAGAATGTCATAGTCGATGTTTTCTTTGATGATTTCCCGATAAATCTCTATTGCACTGTTTGTTTTCGCTTCCGTTCTTTTCCTTTCCGGCGGCGTAGCCGCTTCGTCCTGCTCATAAGGCAAGGGATTTAGGGAATGGAAAGGAATGGAATGGGTACTTGATAGATCAGTAATTGATTGTTCTTTACTTGATATATCTTTATTTAATTGCGTTGGATTTTCCAACGTAGGTTTTTCCTGCGTAGGTTTTTCCAACGTTGGATTATCCAATGTTGGATTTTCCAATGTAGGTAAATCCGATGTAGGCGGCTTTTCGCTGCTGGTAGCTGCTTCCGGCTCTTTGGGCTGCGGCTGCTCATATATGACATAATCCGCGCCGCGCAAACGTCCTTTCTCGTCGCGTTCCCGGCTGCGGACGATATATCCGGCTTTTTCAAGTTCTTTGACCGCTTCGCGGATTGCGTCGATCTTCTCGCGGTTGATGTGAGATAAGCCCGCAAGGGTATAATCCCAATCTTCGGGCAGCGAAAGCATTTGCGACAACAAGCCTTTTGCCTTTAAGGTGAGTTCCTTATTGCGCAAGTGGTGGTTGCTCATAACGGTATATCCCGTATTTCGCTCCACTCTGAAAACTGCCATATTTCATCACTTCCTCTCTTGGTCTGCGTGGACAATTAGAAAGCCGTTTTCGGCGGTTTTGGTATTGCAATATGCCCTTTGCCGTTTTCGCGTCTGCAAAGCCGCATGGCACAAGGGCTTTTGCCCGTCTATTTGTCCATGCTGGCGGGCGTTTTCCGCGTCCTTTTGCCGGGGCAGTAGGGACACTCTTTGAAAACGCAAAACTCATATTTCCACCCGGGGCGGTAGAAACGGCAAGTGCCGCAATCTTCATCATCTCCGGCACAACCGGATTGATAGCGGTCAAATCCCGGTTTCTGCTGCATGAGCAGTTCAAACGCCCGCTGCTTGCCCTTTGTGAAATACATTCCGGCTGTACCTCCTTTCCTGCGGGCATAAAAAAACGCCACAACTTCTTTGAAGCTGCGGCGTAGTATGCAGAAAGGGACGCTATCTCTCGATAACGTCCCTTTTGCTTGGTTATTCACTTGTAACCTGTTTGCCCGCTGTCCATAAACGCGATGATATAAGGGTTTTTGCTTGTTTTCTTATCTCACCGCGCTTAAAAAGCTGTCTTTTTTACTGCAATTTTTCAGGGATGCCGGCTTGTGCATAGTATGGTGTCAGGCGGATACAGGAAGACAGACACAGGAAGACAGGCACGGGGACACGGACACAGGGCGGCGACGGCTTTAGCCCGGGCGGGATGTGAACAGTAACTTACGGAGTGAGGTGTTACAGAATGAAGCGTAAAAGGGCTTGAATGTAGCAGATTTTTACGCTACAATGGGTAAAGAAGTACTCTAAAATTAGGCATTTGCGGCAGTGCTGCGGATGCATGAGAGCAAGGGTGTTAAAATATGAATTTTGAACGGTTTTTGCGCGGAGAGCAGCATCAGTACATCAGCAGCATGCGGCCGATTCTCAGCAAAAAGGCTCTGTTCAGTGATACAACGGAAAATTTTATATCACCGGCGGAACCGGCGCCATACAGTGAAGTAACCATTACCTTCCGAGCCAAAAAGAACAACCTGGACAGGGTGTTCTTTATTTGTCAGGGACAGAAGAATCTGATGTTTAAAGCGTCGTCAGATTCTCTTTTTGACTATTACGAACATCGGCAGCAGCTGGATAATGAGAAGATTACGTACTATTTTGAAGCACAATCAGGAAAAGCCAGGTGCTATTACGATTCAAGAGGAGTTGTCAAGCAGCCGGAGGAGCATTATTATTTCAGCATCATCCCCGGTTTTTCCACACCGGCCTGGGCAAAGGGCGCGGTAATGTACCAGATTTATGTGGATCGCTTTTGCAACGGGGATCCGACCAATGATGTCCTCACAGGAGAGTATCATTATATCGGGGATAAATCCAGGAAGGTAGAGGACTGGTACGCATATCCTGCACAGATGGATGTACGGAATTTTTACGGAGGGGATCTGCAGGGTGTTCTGGATAAGATGGATTATCTGCAGGATCTGGGGATTGATGTTATTTATTTTAATCCCCTGTTCGTATCGCCCTCCAACCATAAATACGATATACAGGATTACGATTATATTGATCCCCATGTGGGGAAAATCGTCAGCGAGGAAGGGGAGCTTCTGCCGGACTGGCAGCATGAGAACCGCTTCGCCGGCCGTTATATCAACCGTGTTACGAATAAGGAGAACCTGGAGGCCAGCAACCAGCTTTTTATCAAGGTTGTGGAGGAAGCCCACAGGAGAGGCATGCGGGTTATCATTGACGGTGTATTTAACCACTGTGGTTCCTTTAACAAATGGCTGGACCGGGAACGTATTTATGAAGGACGGGAAGGGTATGCCAAGGGCGCTTTTATAGACAGAGACAGCCCATACCATGATTATTTCATGTTCCATGACGAATACAGGTTCCCCTATAATCCCACTTATGACGGCTGGTGGGGGCATGATACGCTGCCGAAGCTGAATTATGAAGGCTCCAGGGAGCTGTATGAATATATCATGCGGGTTGCCGCCAAATGGGTTTCGCCACCCTTCAATGCGGACGGCTGGCGGCTGGATGTAGCGGCGGATTTGGGCCATTCCCCTGATTTTAACCACCGTTTCTGGCGGGATTTCCGCAGAAGTGTGAAAAGCGCCAATCCCAACGCCATCATTCTGGCGGAGCATTACGGCGATCCATCCTCCTGGCTGCAGGGTGACCAGTGGGATACGGTGATGAATTACGACGCCTTTATGGAACCGGTAACCTGGTTCCTGACGGGAATGCAGAAGCACAGTGACGATTACCGTCAGGATTTGCTCGGCAATGCGGAAAGCTTCTGGGGCGCCATGGGCTACCACAGCGCATGCTTTGCCACACCTTCCATTCAGGTTGCCATGAATGAGCTTTCCAACCACGATCATTCCCGGTTCCTCACCCGTACCAATAAGAAGGTGGGACGTATGAACACACTGGGACCGGATGCCGCAAACCAGGGAGTGAACAAGGCGGTGATGCGTGAGGCGGTTCTTATCCAGATGACCTGGCCCGGCGCGCCAACCATTTATTATGGAGATGAAGCGGGTTTGTGCGGCTTTACGGATCCGGATAACCGCAGGACCTATCCCTGGGGAAGGGAAGATCAGGAGCTGATAGCCTACCACAAAGCGGCAATAAAGGTGCACAAGGAAAACCAGGAGTTCAAAACCGGCTCCATCAAGTGGATGCTTACGGATTATAATATGATTGGCTATGCCCGTTTTACCAGGGATAACCATTCACTGATCCTTATTAATAACAATGACCATGAGATGACAAAGGAGCTTTCCGTCTGGGAGCTGGGAATACCGAAAGAGGCGGAAATGACAAGACTGCTCCTCACAGGCAATGACGGTTTCTATACGGATCCGGTAAAATATGTGGTGGAAGCGGGAAAAATAACGGTGACACTGCCTCCGGTTTCGGGAATTATACTGCAGCATCGGAACGAACCCGTGAAGCGGAGCGAAGAAATGAAATCGAACCGAAAAAATTTCTTGCAATTCCTATAAAGGTATGGTTAAATGTATATTGTCGGAGACGGAGTGTCGTCTCCGGCGGCTATAAATGGATGGATTCCCGAGTGGCCAAAGGGGACAGACTGTAAATCTGCTGCAAATTGCTTCGGTGGTTCGAATCCACCTCCATCCATTATTCATTGACGTAAATTGATATTTGCGGCGGTGGATGGTCTGCGGGTATGGTGGAATAGGCAGACACA
>NZ_KE992775.1:20251-20580 GCF_000466465.2 Clostridium sp. KLE 1755 | reverse complement strand
ACACGGGTTCGATTCCCGTCGGAGTCATTTGTTTATGGAAGACGCAGCAGTGTAGTTGACCGATGCGTTTTTGTTGTAAGTAGATTTATTTGCCGATGTGGCTCAATTGGCAGAGCAGCTGATTTGTAATCAGCAGGTTATCGGTTCGAGTCCGATCATCGGCTTTTATTATTTAAATATTTACCGTAAATATTTACGGACCTTTAGCTCAGTTGGTTAGAGCAATCGGCTCATAACCGATCGGTCCTGGGTTCGAGTCCCCGAAGGTCCATTTTGTTGTAAGCTGTATAGTTAGGCCCAGTGGCTCAGTTGGTTAGAGCGCCGCCCTG